>JAKEIJ010000028.1 GCA_022545805.1 Nitrosotalea sp.
AGGATATTTTTCGTCCCAGATTTTAAAAAATTCTCTAAGCTCGCGGTGCTCGTATTTTCCAGTACCTATTCTCTTTTTGGAAGAAAACTTGAATGCGACAATCATCTTCCTTGTCTCATATAGTTCAAAAGTATGTATCCATTTGAGACAACGCTGTATTTGATCAAATGGTACCCTCAAAGTTGTATTTGTACCAGATTTTGCCTCTATAGTATAGATGACATTTTCTCTAGTACTTACTGCAAGGATGTCAGGAAGCCCAACACTTGGGGAGCCAAGTCTAAAGGCCTTCCAACCTTCAACCGCATTGAATCTTTTAACCAGCGTGTCCTCCCAGTTGTAACCTCTTTGCCTTCTAGTTCTTGCAATACGTTGATTAGTTTTCTTACTGTTTTTTTTACGTGGCGCATTTTTTACAGCATAAAATTCGGGTTGTTCAGATGTCACTTTAGTTCTGATCCTGTAATCAAGTTTGACGATATAGACTAGGTGGTAATTATACTAACACCTTGATGCCTATTTTTTGTTATCAATGTTATCATCGTTCAAAAACTGCTACAAAGTGTCAGCGTTAATATGTCATGATACAAAAGGAGAGAGTATGTCAGAGAACGAAATAACCTATCTAAAGTATAAAGAATATGGAGATCTTTTAAAAGTCATTTTATATTCATCCCAATCAGTCTTGGGTGCTGTCCCCCTGATTTATCACCAGAACTACAACGGCCAGAACATAATTTTCATACAAACTGGAACGGTAGGAGGTAATGTCATACATTATTTTATATCCAACAGTGCGCCTGCCAAGAAATTCATAGAATTAAAGAGGCTTACAGGAGATTATAGTTTTGTTGAAAAGATTGGAACTGATGGCATGTCTCTATACATTCCAATTCTTGAGTTGGAAAAAAGCACTCTAAAGTTTCCTTGATGTCAGTAAATTAGATGCCAATTTTTGGCAAGTATCTGTGAAGTATCACATAATTGCCTCCAATCACGAGCAAAACCCAGGTGGCTGTAGTCATGAGAGAGTTCACAGAATAATCATGAGATATGCCATAACTAAGGGATACGGAGGCTGGTTGCCCACTTTGATTTTGTATACCTATGGCATAATCTCCGGTAGTACTAGGAGTAAACTGGATAACACCTTTTTTGAATATGGTTTCATGTAGTAGATCCTCTTGAGAATTTCCAATTCGTACATCAAAGTTTGTTGGAGAGCCATTATCTGATAGGACTATCGTATACGGAATACCATTTTGATCAACATGTATTGTTCCAACATATGACGAATCACCCTTTATTTCATAATTTTCAAGAACAATTCCTTTTTGTACAAATCCAGGAGTGAGAAAATCAGATACAGAGAAATTAAAAAATATTACAATTCCTGCTGCGCACATTACAGTACCAATTAGCAACCCACGATGTTGTGCACCAAGTACAGTTTTCAAACATTATGAGATGAAAATTTTCAGATAATAGAGACCGAGATGTGTCAAAATGTTACAGACACTTTTTTTGAAAATGTCTTGTCAGAGTACTTTTTTGTGTTTGTATAGTGCGTATGCAATTACCAAGTATCCGCCATACCAAAGAAGGTTCAATGGATGTGTGACACTGTATTGGTTGTATACATCAAGATACGAATACCAGTTATCGCCAAGTGTAGTAAGGACTATGCCTATTGCCAGTATCAACCATGGTGTACCCAAGGTCCCTTGACGAAATATCATTGCCCCCAAAATAGCAGCAGACATTATTACAGAAGAGCCAACAATGTATGCAAGACCTAAAAAGTAATTTGTAGTCAATCCTTGCTCTTGACCAAAATCCAAAAAGGCATACACTCCAGTGATTACAATCGGGAGTAATATCACAAAGGCTTTTACTGGTATGCTAATTTTTGGCTTGAAGAATTTGATATTTCGTGCCAAGTGGTAAAACGTGAGAGGATAGAATGCAAGCCATACCCAATCTGCAATGGATGGACTGGGGGTCTGCCCCTGCTGTTCTAAAAAGTAGTAGATTCTCTCAGCTGCCGCATTACACAACATTCCTGATGCCAATGCAAGATAAGATGTTCCAAAGACACTTGATTTCCAGTATCTTTTTGCAATGAAAAATCCTGCTACAGCTGCAACAAGAGCAGTAACCGTGGTAACAATGGTTTCCACTAGCTCGATGTTTGGATCATCTGGATTTTTAAAACTGTACAGATAAAATTGGTATACCACAAGTCCTACCGCGATAATAAGAAATATCTTATAGTCTATCTTTTCAGAAATTTTTTCTGGTACAATGTCTGGTTCTCTGTGAGATTTCTTGAAGGAAAACATGCGGGTAACACCTTAAGAGCATACAATTTGCATGATACGGCTTTCATTAACAGACTCTTTGGTAGGCAGTATCTTGACAACAATCTTGTTCTTTTCTATTGATATACTGACATTTTCAAATATGGCTTGATATTTTGTGACCTTTTTTCCGTCATGTGTTGTCACATATCCTTTTGGAAGTAACATTCCATCATCAATCAAGGAATTGATCTTTCTATAGCCCGAAGTTTGAGGGATGTTGCTTGTCTCCAGTATGTCAGAAATTATTTTTGGCTCTCCCATTACCGTATTGAGGATATTTTTCTTGTCTTCATCACCTAATGACCTAAGTATCAATTCCATCAATCTAGAGTCCTCTAGAGTTATCCATTGTTTTTCAGCATCCTTTGACTCTTCCATGACAACAATCTTGTCGAGGATCTTTTTCTCAATGCCTTCTGCACCACCGCCGAAAAATTCCCTAAGAACGAAGTCAAGTTTTCCAAAGTCCTCTACTGCTTGAGTAAAGCCTATCCCGTACTTTTCAAATAGTCTATTTTCAATCTTTTCAAAGGTTACATCACCCAAGTTATCCTTTACAATTAGCTTTAGGGATTTGGCAATGAGTGCATCCAAGCCAGACATAATGATATCTTAAATCATGAATGATAAAGCAAGTTGTGTGTCTCAGTGTATGACACAACCGTTATTAGCGATCTAGTGTTTCCCAATAATGGAAATAACATGTCGTTAAGTTACTTAAATAGTATAAAAATAAAGCTTGTTTCTACCAGATCGGGCTACTTGTTAGCGATCACAGCGGCCATTCTTACCGGCATGGTCCATTCACTGCCAAAACAACTATTTTCATTTTCACAAACTTCCCCCACAGAATTAAGCCCGTTGGTGTTTGTTGCCATAGTGTATTTAGTCAATGGAATATTTTTCACGCCAATAACAAAATCAGCAACACCAGTTTCAAAATTGGGAAGACGGAACCTTCTATTCATACTTGCAATTGCACTGGCAGAAGTCTCAGGGCTTGTAGCATACTTTTTGGGCCTAAAACAGTCTACAGCAGTAAACGGGTCAATTCTCACAAATGGTGAGATAATATTTGCAGTACTCATATCACTGACAATCTTCAAAGACAGACTGCTCAAAAAGGAGGTCTTTCCGTTTGCAGCCATAATAACTGGAATAATAATCATACCCATAGGCTATGACTTGGTTCAATCCCACTTGTCTATCACAGACATAATCCAAGGTAATCTGTTGATCTTATTATCAGGGGTATTTTGTGCAACTGACATCATCTTATGTAAATATGTTACAGGCATAATCGACCCTAAGAGGATTACACAATTAACATCATTTGCAGGAGCCGCATTTGTCATAGCTGCAATGGTCGGATTTAATGTCCCATTCCAAATGGATTTAAGACAACTTCCAAGTGTCATACTTTTGGGACTTTTTGGAACTGGATTTGCCACGTTTCTGTTTCTTGCTG
>JAKEIJ010000029.1 GCA_022545805.1 Nitrosotalea sp.
TCTTTGTATTCAAACTTTTATAAAACTGCAATACTAATTTACTAATTATGTCATTTGGAGTCGACACTCTTGGAGGTCTGAGCGAAAAGTTAAAACAATTAGTAAACGAGACCCAAAATCATTATGAATCGTTTATTGATGATACTCAACTTTACAAAAAAGGAAAAATTGGTGATAAAGAATTTTTAAGCAAGATTGCAAAATTTATGATCTCCCTTTCTGCATTAAATTTTTTAGCAATTAGGGTGACATTGGAAATGAAATCTGCAACAGATAAGGGCTCTTCGATGAAAAATCCCACTGGTGGAATTGCACAGCCTTCCTCTGGTTCAGGATTCGGGGTCAATGCGTTCGTAGATAGTGGTGGGAGCATTGGCAACCGATCAGGGGATACAGATCAATATGTTTTACCCGAACCCGAACAACTAAGCGAACCCACATTCAGACCTGTTGATATAACAATCAGGCCCGAAGATAGATACCAAGATTCAAAAAAGAATTGTATCCACTGCAATTCTTCCATTCCCTTGGCTGCAAAGTTTTGTCCCAAGTGCGGCAATTCGCAATAATTAAAAACTCGACATTCTTGTAATTTATTATGGAGATTTTCAACGGCAGAGCTGCAACTGACGAATATATGGCCACACATTCTCTAACTTTCTCAACTCCTGAAATGACACTAAAAAAATTTGCACTTTGGTTAGGTGATCAAGTAAATATTCCCGGAAAGAACAAGACTGTGCCTCGATTAATGACATACATTAACGACGTAAAAAATCAATCAAATAAGGACGAGTTTCTTCCTGACACGGATGACACTTTCAAGCCAAGTGGAGCTGTAACTGATATGTTCAAAGACCATACACAGGTTGCATCGGCTAACAACTGTCGTAATTGTAGCCAACCTCTAAAAATAGCATCAAAATTCTGTCCCAAATGTGGTTCAAAACAATAAGCGCCTGACGTGAACAGACATCATTATATTCTAAGGGTTGCAGCCAACCATTGACAGTGAGATTTAAGATTTTCTAGATGCTTTAAATTAAAGAGACCAAGTCTATAGAAACATTGAATAAAACTGTAGGAATAGAATCTAGAGTTTCCGGTTTTCTTTTCCTATCTATCGCAATAGCAGTTCTGACTGGTACCATTATCAGTGAATTCTTATCAATACATAAAATTCCTATATATTATCAATTACTTTCATGGTTTTTGATCTTTGCTTTTGTTTTAGGAATTACTTTTATGAAAATGAAGAATGTGTTTCATACTATGAGGAACAGAATGAAAAATAGTATAAAATGGCCTCTGTGGGCCAAAACTATTAATGGTTTAAGTTGGGCAGGCCCTTTTTTAATGATACCTGCATTTCATACATTTTCACAGTATCTTATTCTCTTAGGTATTGGTCTTGGTAACATTTCCACTTTTCTATTAATCAAATCATATAGCAAATACGATAATAAGGAACAATTTGTTGTCGGTATTATCGCTGTACTTATGATTCCAGTTTTGTTTTTAGTTGACATGTTTACTCATACCAATCTAGTTCATCATCACATACTAGCACTTTCTAGAATATTGGTGGCAATATCATATGGTGTGGGAGGTATCTATGCATTATTTGAAAGATGAAAAGATTGCAATATGTATTATGAGCGGTGGACTGGATTCACTTTGTGCTGCGGCTTACGTTAAAAGTTACAAGAAATATGCATTAAAGATCGTCACATTTTCCTATGGTCAAAGAGCAAAACGAGAGTTAGTACAATCAAAAAAGCTCGCCAAAGTCTTGAGTTCAGAATACCGTATAATAGATATTAATTTCATGAAGGACTTGTATGGTAACTCAAATGTTCTAACCAGCAATAAATTGTCAATTCCATCCAAATTTGATGTTAGTATAGTAGTACCAATTAGAAATGCTATATTCATATCAATCGCAGCTGCCTGGGCATTCAGTGCAAATGCCGATTTAATTGTATTTGGTGCACATGCCGATGATTATAATTATCCGGATTGCCGACCGAAATTTATCAAATCAATATCAAACTCCTTGAATATTGGAGAGGAAGATAAAATCAAGAGTGGAATTAATAGAAGGGTATCTGTATGGTCACCGTCTTTAGAGGGAATGAGCAAATACGAATTGTTGAAATTAGGTCATGAAATCTTAGGAGATATCATTTTTGAATCATGGAGTTGTTATTCAAATGGGAAAAAAATACGCAAGAAAATATTGCAGTGTGGAGTGTGCGAATCGTGTATAAATAGGAAGATGGCATTTACTAGGGCAGGTATAGAGGATAAAACAATTTATGCAAAGAACTGAAAACAAGACGAGAGTTAGAGTTAGTGAGATATTTACCAGCATTGAAGGGGAAGGGGTATTTGTCGGAACGAAGACTCTCTTTATCAGATTTTCGGGATGCCATTTAAAATGTAGATGGTGTGACACAAAATATGCATTACCACTAGATAGTGGCATTGACTATCAACTAGATGAAATTAAAGATCTCATTTTAAAACAACTTCAACCATTCACATACAA
>JAKEIJ010000030.1 GCA_022545805.1 Nitrosotalea sp.
CCAGTTCTTATCATCCAATATTCCATGGGACCATCCCACTTGTCAAACTTCCATCCAAATGTATTCTGGTAGAATTTCTGTGCTATATCTGGATTATCAGAAGGAATATCAAAATGCGTGATTCGCGGCATTGTACAAAATATGTGTCATATATTATTTAAGCTCTGAGTATATTTGTTCCCTAAACTATGTTGTGCATTGCTTTGAGGTCTTTTGCAAATGGCTCCAAACTTGCAGGAATTGCAATCTCTATTGTGTCCTTTAGTGATAGGTTCATATTCTTTTTCTTGTTCCACACTTCGGAATTAAATTCAGTTATTTCCTTTGTATGGCTAGTCCAGTCCTCATGACCTTCAGGTTCCACAAATTTTTCGTGATGTACAGTATTTTTAGAATAAAGATTCTGCCAGAGATAATCTGTAATAAAAGGCGTAATTGGTGCAAGCAGTATCAAAACTGAGGATAAGACCTTGTGAAGTGTAAATATTGCTCCATCTCGCTCTTCTTCTGAAAATCCAGAACTGTATGCTCTTCCCTTTACCATCTCAATATAGTGTGCAGCAAAAAGATTCCAAGTAAATTCTCTTAGTGCAGTAGCTGGAACAAAAAAGTTGTATTCACTATATCCTTTCTTGCATTCTGCAATCACTTTATCAAGCTCCGATAATATCCACTTGTCAGAAGGACCAGGCTTTCCAGATTTTATTACCGCAAATCCAGAAAGAAATCTTGAAACATTCCAAAGTTTACTTAGGAATTTTTTAGTTGTCTCTATTTTTTGCTCAGAGCATCTAAAATCATATCCTAGATTTATTTCGCTTGCACTCCAGAATCGGAACGTATCTGCTCCAAATTTCTGTATGATTGGTAAAGGATCAATTACATTTCCCTTGCTTTTGCTCATCTTTGCACCGTGTTCATCCACTCCATATCCCATTATCCATGCATTACTCCACGGAGTCTTGCCAGTGAGTTGTTCACATCGTAATATGGTATAGTATAACCATGTGCGGACAATGTCTTTTGACTGGGGTCTTATGGTAGTAGGGTATGTTTTCTTGAAAAATTCTTCGTCTTGCTTGTATTTTGTGATATAAAGTGGTGATACACTCGAGTCCATCCAGGTGTCAAAAGTGCGCTGTTCTCCTACAAATTCTGTTGAATCACACTTGTTACACTTTGATATTGGGCTTGGGTCCTTCCACGGTCTATAATATTTTCCAGGTTCTGGCACATGTGGTTCGTTGCACTTTTTACAGTACCAGATAGGTATCTCGGTTCCATAAAACCTCCTTCTTGAGATTGGCCAATCAATTGAGATCGATTCTAACCAGTTCATCAAAATCTGTTTGTGCATTGGAGGGTGAAAGTCTATTTTGGTTCCAAGTTCCTTTATTTTATCTACCGCCTCTTTTTGTTTCAAATAATATTCTTCCATAGAAATAATTTCAATTGCAGTCTTGCTTCTTTCAGATATTGGAGTTCGGTGGTTGATGTTTTCTATTTTTTCTACAAGACCTTGATTTTGTAAATCTTCTATGATTTTCTCTCTTGCTTGTTTTACCTTTAGACCTGCATAGGTTCCTGCAACATCTTTCATTCTACCATTCATTCCTACTGCCGCAATCTCTTCTAGTTTGAGTTCTCGAAATAACGCAACATCATTTTGATCACCATAACTACAAACCATCAC
>JAKEIJ010000031.1 GCA_022545805.1 Nitrosotalea sp.
AGTAGATTTATGATTAACATTGCAGAAGATATGCAAAACACTGGAAGCACCGGAATCCAGTAAAAGTATTGATTATACCCAATCAAGAGTAAAAATATTACAAACGGTACAAACCAAAATAAGATGAAATAATTTCTTTTCACAATTACACATACAGTTCCGGCAATTCCAAGAACAAACAATACTGGATCAAGTTCAAAGAAAATTTTAGAAATGTATGGCAAACCAAAACTTGGTCTCTGTGTCTGACTAATCACATCTTTTAGCCACATGCCAAACTGATGCGTGCTTACTGCTTGGAGTGGCCAGATGAGAGGAATTAAAATTACAGGGATCAACCAGAGAAGAACATATTTTAATTTCTTTCCAGTGCCAAAATAGACTAGTCCTGCAACCAGCGGAATCATCGTAAAGACTGGAATCTTTGTAAATATGGCAATGCCAAGACAAATACCTGAGAGAAATACCATCAAGTACTTGTTTTTGAAACTGTTTGTCCTTAGTGCAAGTAGTATGGATGTTAACAAAAACGGCAACAGGATGGAATCCAAGAGTATTCGTCGCAGCACCCACGTAAACGGCATTACTGCAAACAAGACGGCTGATGCCAGTGCTATCTTTTTGCCATATTTTGTATCAGCAATCAAATAAACGAGCAGAGTATCAATAACTGCAAGTAATCCCATCATCACCCGAGGCAGAATATAGAGTGATGAAATGGATACAGCATCAGTAGAAGGATGTAATGAATTTGGAAATCCAGTCAAAGCAAACAATCCAGCAAGAAATATTTGTCCAAAGTAAGGATGATCATGAAAATACCTATCTTGCACACCAAGACCATTTAGAACATGCATTGCCCTTTCTAGGTATACCCCCTCGTCATAGAAAATGTCGGGAAATCCCACAACATTCCACAAGTGAGCAAAACCAGACAGCACAAGTATTGCTGCCAAAATGTAAACAGGTTTTATTTGCTGTAACATGATACTCAATCTATTTCCAGTGATTCGTATTTTCAAATTCGATTAAAAGTTGTACGTATAACAGTCATACGTTACACCGTAGTTTGTGTCTAGTAAGGCTCATTAACGGTGAGAATTCATCGATTGACTAGAACATGAGCCGCTTGAGATATTGGAAACTTACAGTAGACGACGTCAGAAAGGCAGAGTATGATCCAAAAAAAGTATTGATTTGGGAGATAAAATGTCCAAAAGACGACAAGGGTGCAGTCTTTGGAGTATATTCATACAGAAACGGAACTCCTTGGGATTACGAATCCATCAAGGGAATTGTATTTTATCACAACATGATCGAGCAGGAAGAAGTTGACAGAATTACCAAGTTCCTAAAGGAGAAATTTGGTGGAGAGCCTGCAGAAAAAAGCTCAAGAATATTCCTAAAGGGCTCACGAGAGATCTACTCACCAAAAGAGATTTCAGACTTGGCAGTTCAGCTAGGAGACAATTTTGAGGTCAGTACAGAACTTACAATAGAGCTAGAAAACTTTAGCGTGCCAGAACAAGAAAAAAGTAACTTACCTTCAGGAAAGATACTTCCAATTCCAGGCCAGTAGACACACATCCTAGAAAAAACACTATTAATACAGAAAGCACAATTTACAATCTGCGATGGATAAGCGTATGACCATTAGCCAGCACCTCGAGGATTTGAGAAAAAGAGTATTCAGATCAGTACTTGCAATAGCAGCCATATCGTTCTTCATTCTGAGTTTTCATCTTACATCATTCATGTATAATGGAATCAAGTTGTATTATCCAACATTTAGTCCGTTTGACAATATGGCAGCACAAGTAACAGTATCAATGAAACATCACCTGCTACCATCAACAGTGCAGCTTATCCAGACTGCTCCAGGACAGGCATTTTTTTCCCAGTTTTATATCGCAGTATTACTTGGAATGGTATTTGCAATGCCAATCATAGTCAAAGAGTTTGTCGGATTTTTGGCACCGGCATTGCACAGAAAAGAAATTCAGATAATCAGAAACATTACAATTCCTGCAATTGTCCTTTTTACAGTAGGGGGCTTATTTTCATATTTTTTTGTCACCCCGTACATACTTGATTTTCTTTACAAATATGGTGAATCTGCAGGTCTGCTCACACTTCTAAATATCATGGATTTTATCACATTTGTACTCCAGTTTGTTCTTGCATTTGGAGTGTCATTTCAACTACCGCTGATAATGTATGCACTTACGGCTTCAGGTTTGATTGATCCAAAATTCTGGAGAAACAACATAAGATATGCAATAATTGCAATGGTCATTCTTGGCGCAGCTATAACCCCGGACGGTAGTGGAGTTACCATGTGGTTTGTTGCAGGCCCAATGATTGTACTTTATGTAATAGGCATGGCAGTATCAGAAAAGCAGGCAAAAAATATTGCAACACTTAAATCTTGATCTGCCGCACTTAAGGCACCAATGGCATACGAGAATGTAATAATTGCAGTAGTTGTAATTGGGGTTTTAATATTTGGTGCAAAAAAGATCCCAGAGCTAGCAAGAACATTTGGAAAAGCAAAAGGCGAGTTTGAGAAAGGCAGAATAGAATCAGAGAAAGAACTCAAGGATTTCAAAGACAAAGAAGATCTCAAGTAGTTTATTTCAATTCATAAATATAATTTACAAACCTCAAATCAGTTTCACAACCCAACCATACGAATGACAAAACCAAGTTTACTTTAGATAACGCTTTTTTACCCAAGTAAAATAGATACGACGTGATAAAAAAATCTGAAATTATCGACATTGTAAACGAGTATTCAGAGCCAACCATTGGCGTGCTTGGGAGTCATTCCGCACTAGAGGTAATGGATGGTGCAAAAGACGAGAACTTCAAGACACTGGTTGTTTGTCAAAAAGGAAGAGAAGTTCCTTACAAGAGATTTTCAAGACTAGCAGATGACATCATCATAGTAAAAAAATTTCAAGACATGTTATCTCCCAAAATTCAAACAAGATTGCGAGACGCAAGTACAATCGTTGTTCCACACAGAGCACTTACTGCATATCTCGGATATGAAGGAGTTGAGAACAAGTTCAAGGTTCCATTATTTGGAAACAGAGCATTATTCCAGGCAGAAGAGCGTGCAAACAAGAAAAATCAATACTACCTGTTGCAAAAAGCAAAGATACGATTCCCAAGACTGTTCAAGAATCCAAAAGACATTGACAGACCAGTAATAGTCAAAGTCCAGGAGAAAAAACGCAAACTTGAGAGAGCCTTTTTCAATGTATCATCATATGCAGAATACAAGGACAAGACAGAGGCCAAGATTAAACAAGGATTGATCTCAAGAGATGCACTCAAGACTGCAAGTATTGAAGAGTTTGTTATAGGAACTTATTTCAATTTCAATTATTTCCACACTCCAATATCAAAAGAAGTAGATTTTCTCGGCATAGAAAGAAGGCTGCAGACAAATCTGCATGACTTTGTTTCACTTCCTGCAAAACAACAGCTTGAAACAAATATTGAATTACAAAACATCGAGGTGGGTCACACACCTGCAAGCATTAGAGAGTCTCTTCTTGAGAAAGTAATCGACATAGGAGACAAGTTTGTAAACGCAGTGAAAAAAGAATATGCACCTGGAATAATTGGTCCATTTTCCTTGCAAAGCGTGATAACTCGAGACTTGGACATTGTAGTATATGATGTATCATTGCGAGTTCCAGGAAACCCAATTCTTGCAACAACCAGCCCATATACAAAATACAAGTATGGTGAAACTTTTGGTGTGGGACGCAGAATTGCAATGGAGATCAAGATAGCACAGCAAGAAGGAAAGTTAGACCAAGTTCTTACCTAGGCTTCCATTTTTTCTTTCAAAAGATTTTTCCTGACAAGAATTGGAATATTGTAAAATGTTGCAAGAGCAATAGAGTCTGATGCACGATAGTTACGCATGACCAAATCATGTTTTCCAGTAAAGTAGACATTGGCACGCAAGACACTGCCACTTTCGTACACCTTTATCTTGACTAGGACAAGCTCGTTGAGTTCTGCAATCTCTTCTACCATATTGTAAATAGTAGGGATTGCGCCTC
>JAKEIJ010000032.1 GCA_022545805.1 Nitrosotalea sp.
CTACGGAGCCACGCTCTCTTAAGCAGTAGATTTTGCATCTTTCTGCATTATTTATAATAAAACATCATCATATTTATTATTTTATATATTTTTTTTCATGTTTCTAAAGTATTTCAATAAAATATTATAATAATCTGTCTCATAACCGGTGATCATCATACCAAAATGACATGTTTTTTTGAAGATCTGACAAATTGGTACAATTTTAGACAAAACTAATTTGATACGGTACGTGAGCAGAAATGGATGAAACTTTCTAGCAAGGTCGCAATTGTTACGGGAGGCAGTAGAGGAATTGGAAAAGCTACAGCAATTTTACTTGCACAACATGGAGCAAATGTGGTGATCACATCAAAAAATAATTCCAGTCTTCAAAATGCCGCAAAGGAAATGAAAAATGTTGTAGCTATACCAGGAGATATTAGAAAAAATACAGATGTAGAAAATGTTGTAAAAGTTACTCTTGAAAAATTTGGTAAAATAGATATCCTTGTAAACAATGCAGGTATCTTTCCCAAAGTAAAACCTCTGCATGAAATTTCTGAAGAAGAGTGGAATGATGTAATAGACGTAAATTTAACCGGACAGTTTCGTTTTACAAAAGCTGTGATACCACACTTGATGGAAACAAACGGCTGCATTGTCAATGTTTCATCAGATGCTGGATTGAAGTCATTTGAAAATTTTGAAGCAGATGCATATACTGCGTCAAAGGGAGCACTTGTCCTTCTTACAAAGGCATGGGCAGTAGAATATGCCAAGTATAAGATACGTGTAAATTGTGTCTGTCCTGGAATTGTGGAAACTGATATGACAAGTCCATGGCTTGAAAGTGAAGCAGACAGGGCAATGGCAGTTGCAGAACATCCAATTGGAAGAATTGGAATGCCTGAAGATGTTGCAAAGGCAATACTCTATCTTGTTTCAAACGATTCCTCATGGATAACAGGCGCAATTTTGCCTGTAGATGGTGGAATCATTACTAAATAATTAAACTAATAAAATTAATAGAACCTAATTGTATCGTATATCGTGACCCCGAAAAAGAAGAGCGCACTCAAGATAATCATCATGCTTTCTATCATTTGGTTTGCTGCAGCATTACCTGTACCTTTCATGTGGTCAAATCCAACCCAGCAGCAATCTGAGCAGTTCAAGACATACCTGGAAATAGCCGCCTTGATTTCTGTGCCATTTGTTGCGATGGGCATTGCCTGGACACTAAAACCAGAACTTACTACACGCGGCTAGCCAAGAAATTCTACTGCTCCTAGCCCTTCTGGTGTTGTTTTAATCCATCTAGTCCTTCCAACCCTTTCAACCTCTACAAACTTCCATTCGTTGACAAGTGGCTGGATGATATTTTTGTCAAGGCTTGCAAATCTTGCCTGCTGAAAATTTTCTTCCCTTGCGTTGACCATGATGAGTTTTTTTTCTGATGCAATCCTTGCCATCTCTTTTTTGGTTATCTTTCCACCATTTTCCTGGATTATCTTCAAGGCTTGTACCAAGACAGGTTTTGGTGTATGAATCTCATATGCTGGCAACTTGACAACTGACTTTAGTCCTGATGAAAGCTGTTCGCCTTTTACACTAGAGTAACTTTCCGGCTCTGCATAGTATGGAGTAAGTTTTGTCTTTCCTTGAAACATCATGCATGCCATCATGCATGCAATTGCCTGGATCTTTGATCCCGAAGAACAGTTCACAAAGATATCATTACCATCTTCTTTTTGTACAATCTCCCGCAATGCCTTCAAGATATTGAAGAGATCAAATCTGTTAGAGTGTGCAATTTGTACTTCGATCTTTTCTTTTTTTAGCTGTGTTCTGATCTTTTCCATGTATCCTTGAGCTTGATCCTTTGATGGCCCTTCATGCATCAGCAACCAGACCCTGTCTGCTTTCATCTGTTTTGCAGGGATTGCAATCCTGTCGATCTCAAAGCCTACAGGGGCTACATGTACGCGGAGATTCATTATACTCATATTAGTATGTATAGTTATCATACTATGGTGATGATATATAATAATTGTGCCTACTATGTAACATCATGCAGCAAAAAATCACCTCAGAACAAAACGAAGCCTCTGTTTATCCCAGAGTAAGATCAGTCTTTGAGAACTAGTTCTTCATCCAAGGCGTAGATTCTAGGTAATCTAGGGATTTTATCATATCATCAAGCTTTGTCGCAACTGCAGTGACTGCCCTGAACTCTTCATACATCATTTTTTCTTCATCTTGGGACAAGACTTGAGTTTCTGCAGCATCAAAGAACTTGTCTTCTTTTGTCAGATGATCATCCAAGTATATTGCATATGCCTTGAGAAATCTTGCAACAGGTTCTCTCTGGTCTTCTCCTGACTTCCATAGTTCCAGGTGCTTTGAAATGTTTGATGCTATCCTTCTTCCAAACTCGTGCTCTATCATGAATGCCCGAATTTCTTGTTTTAAGGAGTCATAGCTTGCAACACATGGAAAATACTGATCCTCTTCTCTTGCATAGTGTATTGCATCCAAAAATTCTGACATGATTGAAACCATTATTTGTATATCAGAAAATGGAATATCTTTTCCTTCATAGAGTTTTGTATAACACTTGATAGTTATTTTTTCCAGCCTGCGTATTTGTTTGTGGTCGTTTCGTAGTGTCTCGGTTCCGCTCATAGTACTTTGTATTTTATGGGTTTACTGTAAATAGTATTACCTTTTTTGGGTTGTATTGTATTATGGCAAAATGAGGCACAGAGGAGCCAACGCCATAATATCCTGCAGGGCCTCCAAGACCCAATCGTATCAGATAATCACTTGCAGGATGGATCTCGATTTCTTTTCGTTCCAGTACATGCCCTGCTATCTTCTCTTTTTTTGATTCAAGTTTAGAGTAGATCTCTGAGATTTTGCCTCCCTGGTGTACAAGACTAGCTTCCATGTGCTGGTGTCCGCACAGAATAACATGGTTATCTACATGCCTTGATGCCTCGGCAAAAGCAGACGATGCCTTGTAATGATACCCGTGATAGCTAAAAAACTCAAATCCTTCATCGGTTAGTCTCTGCCAGTTTCTTTGGTATAGCCAGGCTTCTCCATCTGCGTTCTTCGGGGTTATCTTCTTTGGATCAAGCGGCCCCCCGTGAACACAAAATAGACCATTTTTTGTATCAATGAATTCTTGGCTTCCAAATGTACCGTCCTTGTTTTGTTTAAAAAACGACAGATCTTCGGAATCAAGTCTGTTGTGCGCATCCATGCTTTCAAAGGAGCTTGCGCTGACTTTTTTTCCGCTCAAGAATCCTTCATCATGGTTTCCCATGACAGAAAATATTGGATAATTTTTTTCAAGTGATCTTAGTTTTTCTATGACCTGCTTTGGATAGATGCCGCGCTCAAGCAAGTCACCCAGATTTATTATTCTTGAAAAAGAGCCATATTTTTTTACAAACTCGTCACTTGATGCGGTACTGATTATTAGCTCAAGTGCGTTCAGATCTGCATGAATATCAGAAAAAACTAGGTCCATGATAGATGGTGATTTTATTGCCTAATTTGAAATTTCTTGTGGATACCATTGATTTGTTGCGTGGTATCACCATGTGTCATTCTAGGATTCTAGAATAAGAAGGTAAAAGTTAGATCCTAGATAAATAAATCAGGCTTGTGGTGTTATCATAAGCTTGCGTCCTCATTTTCCTACCCTGTGAGGATGCGACCTTATTCAGAATCAATTTTTTGGATGGATTGTTTTGGGACCTGAAGATTTCTAAACGTGTCAGGATGGATTATCTTTGCTAAAATCTCAAGGCCTGTAACAGTTCGTGGTCCTGGCTTGCTAAAGTACTCGTTTGCATTTACTGCATAGACTTCTCCCCTGTTTACTGCCTTGATCTTTTTCCACTGTTTGTCTTCAGATAATTTTTCGTACTCTAGAATTGTTCTGGAAACATCAAATCCGCATGGCATCAGAATTATGATATCTGGATCAAACTGTGTTATCTCATCAATCTGCATCTTTCTTGACTTGTCTCCAGTTGAGCTTATTCCATTTATGCCGCCTACGATATCCACCATCTGCGGGACCCAGTGGCCTGCTGAAAACAATGGGTCAAGCCACTCTATGCACAATACTTTGGGTCTTGAAATTTTGGATGTATCGCGGATGTTAGAGATTCTTTTTTGTAATTTCAGCACAAAGTCGTGGGCTTTGTCTTGTCGGTCTACCTTTTCTCCAACAGTAATAATATTTTGTAGAATATCGTCAAGGTTTTTTGGATCAAGGACAAGGACTTCTGGTTTTCCTCCAAGAATTGAGACTGCCTTGTCTATCTCTCTGGTATATGGAGAGCATACTTCACAGATTCCTTGAGCTACGATTAGATCTGGATCTGCTTTTTTGAGGACCTGTTCATCTAAAATATAGATGTCTTGTCCTGATGATACCAGCTCGACTACTTTTTTATCAATCTCCTGGCTAGACATTTTTTGTGGGTCAAAGGATGAATGGATGACCTTTGGCTTTGATTTTGCTTCTACAGGATAATTGCATTCATGTGTCACTGCCAGTACATCATCGCCTACTCCCAGTTCGTATAGTATCTCAGTTGCACTTGGAAGAAAGGAGACTAGTTTCATGTGATATTGTACATGACAAATCCACTTTAAACTTATTTTCTTGGTACCAAAATGTAATCCCTCAAAACTTAAGAATAGCCCAAGGCTCGATTTGGTTGTTGACTGACTATACCGTTATTGGGGGCCCGTCTTCAGAGCAACTGGCAAAAAAGATTGCCTCTAGATTAAAATCAAAATTTATCGCAAGCGAATTGCGCGTGTTTCCAGACGGGGAAAGTAAGATTACATTCAAGGCAAAACCTGGCGGAAAAATTCTGGTTGTCCAGTCAATCTATCCACCAGTTGATTCCAATTTGATTCGCTGCTTGGCTATAACATCGGAGGCAAGAAAGTTCTCGTCTCATGTGTATGTTATCATACCATACATGGGGTACGCAAGACAAGACAGGCAGTTTCTTCCAGGTGAGATAATCACCATGGAGCATGTTGCAAAAATGTTCAAGGCTGCAGGTGCTACAAAGATAATGATAGTCGATATACATAGTGTCATTGCATTAAAGCACCTACAGATTCCTGCAAAAAATATTTCTGCAGTAGAAGAACTTGCAAGACATTTCAAAAAGATGGCGCTTACCGATCCACTCGTTGTATCACCTGACAAGGGAGGAGTCGAGAGGGCAAGAAACTTTGCAAAAGCTCTTGGTGTGGAATATATCGCACTAGAAAAGCAGAGAGACCGTAAGACTGGAAACGTTGCAATAAAATCAAAAGGACTTGACGGTGTAAAAGGAAGAGATGTCATACTTGTTGATGACATGATAAGCACTGGTGGAAGCATTGTAAAGGCTGCCGAGTTTTTAAAGAAACAAAAAAGCGGCAAGGTCTATGCATGCTGCACACATGCGTTATTGATAGGAGATGCAGAAAAAAATATCACAAAAGCCGGTGTGACAAAGATAATCAGCACAAATACCATACCAGGCAAGACATCAGTTGTTGATGTGTCCGGAATAATTGTAAAGGCTCTCTGAATGTCAAGTTTTTTTGTTGTATCAAAACAGTATGAAGAGCTTGCAAGGGATGAAATAATTTCAATATCGAAAAGCTATGACGGTACGTCGAAGGTGACGGTATTGCCAAGGCTTGTCATGGTATCATCAAAAGTTCCATGGAGAACCATAGCAAAGAGGGCAACATTTGCAAGACATGCTGGTATAATCGCTGGAACATTTGATGACGTATCCAAGTTGGAAGGTATCACCATGTCAAGGCCTGAGACGTTTGTATGCAGGACGATAAACCTCTCATCAAAAAGTGTTGGTTCTTCACTTGAGAGACAAGCTGGCGCAATACTTGCAAAGAGATGGAATTCCAAGGTCTCGCTTTCAAATCCTCAAGTGACTGTATACCTCATCATCACAGACTCTAAAAATTATCTAGGATATGCAGACTCTCAAGTTATGCCATTACATCCAAAGAAACTAGTCAAGCATCCTCATGAAATTGACATAAAACTTGCAAGGTGTATGGTGAATTTATCCGGGCTAAAGGAAGGCAAGACTTTATGCGATCCTTTCTGCGGCACTGGAACTATTTTATTAGAAGCGGAATCGATGGGAATTTCTTCCATTGGAATTGATTTTGATAAAATAATGTGCAAGATTACGAAAAAAAATCTTGCTGCAAATGGATTTGGTTCTACGGTGATAAATTCAGGATTTGAGGAAATAAAAAATGTCATGGGAGAAATTGACGGTATCGTTACGGATCTACCATATGGAATATCGTCAAGGGCTTCGGTATCCCCAAAAAAATTGCTTGAAGATTTCATATCAGTCATACCAAAGAGAAAAAAACTTGTAATGGTATACAAGAAAGGTCTAGAGGTGGACCAGATCAGCAAAGCAAAGAAATACGAGATCTACAGGCATAAGAGCCTGACAAGAGTGATTGCTGTAACATGAAACTAGTATTTTTGGGAACATCGGCAGCCCAGCCAACTGCAGAGCGCGGCATGACATGCATCTGCCTTGTACTGGATAGAGAGATACTGATGTTTGATGCAGGAGAAGGCGCACAGATTGCGTTTCAAAAGTCCAAGCTTGGATGGAACAAAAAAATCAGGATTTTTGTGACGCACATGCACGGGGACCATTGTGTTGGGATACTGGGATTGTTGCAGACCATGTCGCTTCAGAACAGGACAGAATCTGTTGACATCTACGGTCCTGCTGGAATTGAGGAGTTTATTGCGGCAAACTTGAAGATACTAAATTTTGGCCTGACCTTTCCTGTGAGAATCATCAGGATAAAGGAGGGTGAGGTATGCGACGATCCTGGATATACGGTACACGTGTGTGAGGCAAAGCACTCTATTCCAGCATATTCGTACCGATTTACTGAAAAAGACAGGCCCGGAAAGTTTTATCCTGAAAAAGCAAAATCACTTGGGGTACCAGAGGGAAAGATGTGGCATGATTTACAGAGTGGCAACGAAATTAAAATTGGAGATAAAACTATCAAGCCTTCTGATGTTACAGGAGAAAAACGTAAAGGAATAAAGATTGGAATTTCAGGCGATACACGACCCACTGCAAAGCTGACAGAATTTTTCAAAGATTGTAACTACATGACATTTGATTCAACATACTCTGATACGTTACGCGACAAGGCAAAAGAAAATTATCATTCCACTGCAGTAGAAGCAGCCGAGCTTGCAAAAAAAGCCGGAGTTACAAACTTGATCTTGACACACTTTTCTGCACGATACGAAGCTGTTGATGAATTGGTAAACGAGGCAAAGACAATCCATGGTTCTGTCACTGCTGCAAGAGATCTCTTAGAGATTGATATCAAGTGAGAATGCAGGATGACATATCTGATAGATTAGTAAAATCCCAAAAGATTGTTTTTGTGACAGGAGCTGGAATATCTCAAGAAAGTGGCATCCCTACATTTCGTGGAAAAGACGGACTGTGGCGAAAGTATGACCCAATGAAACTAGCAACAATAGATGCATTCTATGAAGATCCAAAACTCGTATGGGAGTGGTATGAGGAGAGGCGAAGTAATATTTTAAATGCCAAGCCAAATGCTGGACATACCACCATTGCAGAGCTTGAAAAGTACAGAAAAGTCTCTGTTCTCACCCAAAATATTGACGGCCTTCACCAAAGGGCTGGAAGCAAAAATGTATACGAGTTACACGGTAGTATCATTACAATCAAGTGTACAGTATGCGATTTCAAGGACAAGATAACAAGCACATTTTCTACGCTTCCTCCCATGTGCAAATGTGGCAACATGCTTAGGCCTGATGTTGTATGGTTTGGTGAAGCCTTGCCACAAGATACATGGGAATCTGCAATAGAAGAGGCAAGCACATGCGATACCATGATAATAGTTGGGACATCGCTTGCAGTATCTCCTGCAAATCTTTTGCCTGTTTATGCAAAACAGAACGGTGCAACAATGATCGAAGTAAATATCGAAAAAACGCAAATGTCATCGCAGATGGATCTGTCCCTGCAAGAACCTGCAGCAAAGGCGCTTCCGGAAATTCTTGGGATCATCTTGTCCGGGAAGACTGGCTGAATTTTTAGATTAATTATACAAATATGAAAAGAATTAGTCTGTTGCATATGGTATAGAAACAAAATTTTATACAAATTAGGATGTATTCATGAAGTAAATCACACTAATTATTAAATATCAGAATGACGTATACTAATCAATGCGGAAAGATGCAAATTCTGGCAAATGAATTTGCGTGATCCTGCGAAAAATGGTACATAGTAGAGCACAATAGTTTGTGCGAAAGGGGCAAGAGAATGCTTTTGCCTATACAGGGTCACGCCATTTACCCCTCTTTCGTTTTTGTAAAATTCTGAAATTATGGTTTCTAATTATTCCAGTACTAGCTCAGGTGCAAGCCAGTCTACGACTTTCTCCAGGTCCTTTGAGTGTAGTATCACCTTGATTGGGCCCATAGCAGACTCTTCTGCCTCATCGCATACTGCAATTACATCAACGTATGCTGCCTGCTTGTTGAGATAGAACCAGGTGGTGTCCCCCTTGGTATGAAACCTCATCTGCCTTCGATAGATCCGGTTTGTCCTGTGTTTTTTTATGGTTTCCTGTATCTTTGCAAGCGAGCCTAAATCATTTGATGTTGCCTTGATGCTTGCATCCTTGTATTGGTAATCTGACTCAAGTATGACATGTGATACTGCAAGCCTTACCTTGTCTGGGTCTTCGGATGGATTGACTGCAGCATAGACTTCAATCTTGCATGCAACTTTTGGAGGTTTCAACTCATCCAACCCTTGATGATATGATACGCAGCATCAACAAGCTCTGTAACAGTCATGTTGTTGTTAGATATTGTTTCGTCGGCAAG
>JAKEIJ010000033.1 GCA_022545805.1 Nitrosotalea sp.
ATACTTAGCTATCATACTAAGAAATTTTACTTTTGCGAGTATCGTTATGGGTTTACATCCGGTCTGTCATTATAGTATGCAGTGACAGTGATATCCTGTGTTGGCGTGATTGTACGATATGGGTTTGTGCTTCCATCATCCCAGTGATCAAACTTGATATTTTGAAAGTCAGATACAAAGACAGTGTATGTGCTTCCAGATGTTACCACATAGGACCTTGGGCCAAATCCTTGGAATATTGTGTTACCTTTGGCATTATGAAGCTCAGTCCACATTCCCTTGAGTTCATTTTTGGATAGATCAGCAGATCCTATTGTCAAAATCAGGTGATGAGCCACAGGAGGATGAGTGTCCAGTGTATCCACTAGATCTCCAAAATAAGGAGGAATGGAATTAAAGGGGTTTGGTATTTTACCGTTTGTCACGTACAGGTATCCAATAGAATTTGATGCTTCAGACACAAATGACTTGTTCAAACCATCAACCCCAAATGCTATGATTGAAAAATTATGTTTATCATAATTTTTGTGCCATCCAGAAAGAGACTGAACAGATGGTAGTGTATCGTTTTCATATATTACGATGTTATCCACAGTTTTGATGTAACTTGGTTTTGTGTCAACTCCTGCATTGCCAACTGTAAAAGTAAGACCTAGTGATTTAACAAAATTTGCAAGGTCTGCATAATAGATTTCATTGCCTGGAACGTTTGACATTTGATCAAAGAATATGCCGTTGACATTGTACCAGTTCTTGTAATTTGTTATCTCATTTTTGATGTCTGTGCTATTTCTTATTCCATATTCTGTATACACATAACCCAATACATAGATATTATGCGATTGCATCTGGTGGATCCCATCAGCATAATTGTTATTTTTTACTTGTCCTGAACCGTTAAGAGGATTAATTATTACTAGCATTGGGACTTTGTGGTGTTTTATTTTTTCTTGTATTACATCATGCCATACACTTCCTGGACTGACATAGAGCGGAAGAATGACTCCAGTTGAGGGGTGTGCGGCAAATGCTGTATGCGATAAAGAAAAAACCATGATACTCAATAAAATTACAAAAATTACTTTGGCGTACATGTCATACCAACCACTGCATTTTTCCATACCATACCACTTGTCATACCAGTTAATTCGAACATGAGTACAGAGACCAAAATGGTGTGCTATCTAGTAGATACCTATCGGTCAATGTTTGCTCATTAACAATTATTCTGTTTGGTCAGATATCTGATTATGCGTAGATTGTTCTATACTGTAAATACGACATAAGATGTCAGTATAACAAATGTAATCAAATATGCTAACTATCGTCTAGATTTTTTCTGTGATCGACGTTTTGCAGGTCTGGTTTTTCTTTTAGATGTTTTTGAAACCTTGCTTTTAGATTTTTTTACTACTTTTCTTTTTGGTGCTTTTTTTGCAGACTTGCGCTTTACTTTTTTATCAGGTCTTCGTTTTGCCTTTCTTGCCTTTGCTTTTCTTGCTCTTGCTAGTGCAAGTTGTCTTGCCTTGTTCTTTCTTCTCTGAGCTGCCAGTGCTGCCATTCTTTTTCGTTTCTTGGCTGCAAGTGCTGCAAGTCTCTTTCTTCTCTGAGCTGCAATCTCTGCCAGTTTCTTTTGTACTGATGCTAATGCAATTCCTGCACGTGCTTCAAGTTTTAGAAGAGATTCAAACTTTGGTCTGAATACAGCTTCTGCCTTTGTGGCAGTCTTTAGTTGTTCAAGTAAAGTAGGCTTTAGATGGCTCTGTTTTTTTAGTTGATCTTCGACTTTTGCCTTTTCCTTTTCGCTTGATTCTATTGCTTTTTCTAATCTAGCATGAGTAGAATCTCTTTCTTTTATCTCGGAATGTAATTCGGATATTTTTTCATCAATATACTTTAGTCTTTCAGCAACAGCGTTCTTGTCTTCTGACCCATACTCGCTTTGCTGGGTTGCCTGGTCTTTTGCGTCATGCTCTTGCTGTAGCCTACCCTCGGCTGCAATTTTGAGCCTCTCAATGCTTGCCTTTTGGGATAGATGTTGGTTTAAAAGCTGCATTGCATGGTCTTTTGCCCTTGTCAAGTCCTCTTTTTTCTTCTCCAAGGCTACAAGGCCTGATGATGATCTTCGTTTTTTAGAAATAGCCTCTTTTAGTTTACTTTCAGCCTGTTTTCGCAATTTGGTTATTGCTGTCTTTTTCATACTATAGGATTTTACGAGAGCCTCAAGGGATGTCATGCGATTATGAGCCTTTGTAATCGATTAAGTTTTTGTTATGATCAGTATTTGACATATGAGTTAAAATTTTCAACATATTTTTGATCTTTTTAACAAAATTTTAAGGTGTGTCAAGGGTCACCAAGTAGATTTTATTTACCAAGTACATAGCAAAATCATGGATTTTCATCCATCACAATTACCTATAGTCCAGTCATTTCAGATCGATGACGAACGAAAGGCCCAGGATCTTGCAGACCAGATGGTAAAACTTGGTTTTTCAACTCAAAAGGGTGCATTCAAAGTTATCATGACAAAGGAACAAAAGACTGCAAAGAAGATTGGTTTTACAATTATGAATGAGCTTAATTTTGGATTAAAAAAAACAAAACAAGAGCGAGATGTAAGATACTGGATCTACAGTTATGATGCAGACCACTATGCCATGGTCCTGATAAGCTCCAAGGTCATGGAAGAGCTAGGTTTTTGATCTATCAAAGATAAGTTCTATCTTTAGTTTTCTGGATACAATATTTGCAATCAATATTCCAAAGACAACACCTGCAATTATTGTCAACGGATATTCTTGCAGCAAGTATAGCCTGCTTATTGATACCACTGCAGGATAGACCCACAATAGATAGCATCCACGCGGAAATCTCCTAGATAGTGCATATCCAATGATGAATGCAAATATCGTTGTCCTCATGGTGGCTCCTGCAGGAAAAGTACCCTCAATTCCACAAGGAACACCCACATCGGCACCTGATTTTATTGGCAGATTGGCCCCCAGATAATCAAGCATCGGCTTTTCATACCCAGAGTAGCATCTCATATAGGCTACAACCATGCTGCCTACCAACAACGAGAGAAGCAGGACAAGACCGAGACGTCTTGTTCTTTTTATAATAAACAATATGATGCTGACAAATATTGGATACAATACCCACCCAAGTTCTGTAAACACATCCATGGTAATGTCGACTACAGGATTTCCTACAAGTTTTGAAAGCGTTGTTTCAAATCCTGTATCATATACGAACAAAACTTTTGCAACAGCAAGATAAAGCATTATTACAAATGACAACAACAATAGGAAGAAAGTTCTACTTCGTGTTTCAAAGACCCAGCTTTGCATTGAAATTCTCTCCTTGATACAACATCTAAGCATTGCTTTGTATGACCATATTAAAATCAGATTGCTTGCCTTGGTATCGTTTTACATACAAAGCCAGATCAATTAGATGAAAAACCATTGTGGTGTTGATCGGGGTTTTTGATTCTGGACTAGCTCAAAAAATAGTTGGATCGCTTATAGAATTCATTTATTTTTTTTATGCCATACATGTTTGCAAGATCTTCTGTTTATCTCCAAATGATAATCATCTTTATTTTTTTATGCGATTACAGTGCATAGATTTTAGGAACCGTGGATGTGTCTTGTTTTTGTACGATCACAAGCCAGTCTGACACACCCTAACATCCACGGTTCTGAAAAAATCTATGTCATATTACAATACATACAGGATGCCAAGTAATTTGAAGATTTTTAGATGAGAATCTACTAGATAAATTTGCACATACAGTTATCAAAAGATCGGTAAGAAAAACCAAATAAAGAAAAGGCGACTAAAAGATTTTAACCACATCAAGAGATAGGAACATCATTGAGAATATTAACAATCAACGACTTTGATACAAAGGGCAAGACGGTATTTCTCAGAGTAGACATGAACTGCCCCGTAGATCCAGTTACAATGGATATCATTGAGACAAGCAGAATAAAAGAATCCACCGAGTCCCTAAAAGATCTAGAAGGTGCCAAGGTAGTGATAGGCTCGCACCAGGGAAGAGTAGGCAACAAGGACTATACAGGCATGGAAAAACATGCAAAGGTCCTAGAGCAGATACTTGGCCGCAAGATAAAGTACATTGAAGATGTGATAGGGTCTGACGCACAACGCGAGATTAAAAACATGAAAGATGGAGATATCATACTGCTTGACAACCTAAGATTATGTGCAGAGGAGAACTATGAATTTTCAGCCGCTGACGCATCTAAAACAATAATGGTAAAAAGACTTTCAAAGTTATTTGATATCTGTGTTCTTGATTCATTTCCAAGCTCACACAGATCACATCCATCAATAATTGGATTTGCACATGTTCTTCCATCATGTGCTGGAAGACTGGTAGAACGCGAAGTCAGAAAACTTGATGAAATAATGACTGTTGCCAAGGGACCACATGTACTTGTACTTGGAGGCTCCAAGGTAGTCGATAGGCTTGAAGCAATAAAGGAATTGATCCAAAACGGCAGGGCAGACCAAGTTTTGCTTACAGGTGTAATTGCCAATGTCTTTTTGAGAGCACAGGGAAGAATCAAATTCCCACTTGGAATCAAAAGAGAAGAAGAGGTAGTTGCAAAGGCACATGCCTTGATTGGTGAATATCCAGATGTATTTTCAGTTCCAGTAGATATCGCAGTGGAGAGAAACGGAAAAAGAGAAGAGATGGATGTTCGTGAGCTTGTAAAAGGCGACCAGATATTTGATCTTGGACCAAAATCAGTTGAATATTACCTAAAATCAATCCAGAGTGCTGGAACTGTATTCATGAGCGGTCCTGCAGGATTTTTTGAGAATGAGAATTTCAAGTTTGGAACAGAATCTCTTCTCAGAGGAGTAGCAGACTCGTTTGCAACCACAATTGTGAGTGGTGGACATCTCACTGCTGCATTGAAAAGATACGGCCTTGCCGAGAAGATAAACCACATCAGCACTGCAGGAGGTGCATTAGTGTTATATCTCACAGGCGTAAAATTGCCAATGATTCAGGCATTAGAAGAAGCTGCCACTAGATATCGTTCTAAATAGAGGCCTTGCACTCTGAGTTTGGGCAGACCCTAGACTCCATTTTCCCAAGATAAACTTCCTGGTTGCAAGAATTGCATTTCATTTTTTCTACCACATCAAATAGTTTGTAATAGTTTGTGGTAAAGTTTTGTGCGATTTGTCTTATCATTCCGCCATCACGTAATTGGTTAAAGTATTGTTCCACGTCATCTATTGTTACAGCACTGTCAAGGCCATTGCTTTTGAGTACCTCAAAGATTTCGTCGTTTGTAAATCTCAGATTGGTATCGTTGAACTTTTCAAAAATAATCTTCCTAATCTGGAGGGGTATCACCACATTTGAGGTGGACAATTTAGTAAAGACCTGAGGCTTCTTCTTTTATCTTGTCTGCAGAAGCAGTATCTTTTATTTTATCAACAAGGTAAGAATAGAGACCAGACTTTAGAACCTTCAATGATAACAAGGCGCACTTTATCCTAGCAGGGCCAAGGTCATGCAATCCTAGGTTGTCAAGAATATCTTC
>JAKEIJ010000034.1 GCA_022545805.1 Nitrosotalea sp.
AATTTTTCTAGCATAGCTAATGTGATACAAGAAAGTTTTCCCTCTATCCAAGTCGACGAATCCAAAAACAATGACGAGATACGATCGGATTCTGTAAAGATGCCGATGAATTCTGTTGTCACAAAACCAAAAGGTACTGATGTCTATGTTGTTAAAAAAATGGTGTACCCGTGGGATATTCTAAAGATAATGCATGATGTTCTAAATGCAGACGTTACTACAACAATGATTTCAAAAAATTCATCTGTTGCCGAGTCTGTGATAGTACAAGGTCCATGCATCATAGAGGATGGTGTATCAGTTGATGACTTTACAAAAATAATTGGTCCAATTTATCTAGGAAGAAATACAAAGATTGGTACAAGTAATCTTGTTAGACATTCAATGATGGGTGATGATACCGTAATTGGATTTAATTGCGAAATTGCAAGATCGTTTTTCATGGGAAACACTAGAGTTGCACATCTTGATGTTATATTGGATAGTATACTTGGCCAAGACTGCTGGTTAGGCGGTTTCGTAGGAACAACCAATGTGCTACTCAACAAGGAAACAATCCGATACAAGTTAGATGGTGTGCTTGTTTCTACTGGACTTGACCAGTTTGGTTCTGTAATAGGACGTGGCTGTTCTATAGGCGCAGGAACAATAATTCTCCCGGGGCGTTATGTGCCTCCAAACTCTGTCGTACAAGCAGGAACTATACTTTCAAAGTAAAATCAGGTTTAGATTGTGAGAAAAATGTCTTGAGATGTTTTATTCTCTGACTGATTAGACGACTGAATCAAATAATGGGAAATTATACTTTTAACTCATGGGCATCAGAACTGTATCTGACTATGTGAAATTCTATGTGAATTTAAATATGAAAGATAGCATAAGTCTTTCCAGTTTTGCATATAATGAAAAACTAGTACTAAAGAATAAGACAGCTAGTGGAAAACTAACAAAAGAATTGATCTCACAGAGCCTTATACTTTTAGATGATCTCTTGACTGAAATACAAGATATAGGTGAGCAAGCTGTCCTTGAAAAATATCTCAAATGAGTGTTTTTGTGAACAACCATTTTCAACTGTACTATGTATGTGTAATTCACAAAAACATCCGGTACTAAACTTTTTTGCTCCAATATTATATTTTTGAAATGTCATAATTCTGTATGAAGCAAGAATTTTGTCACCTCTGCAAAGAAGGTGGAAAACAATGCATCAAAGTTGACACAAAACAATGAGTATACCTGTAGATGTGTCATATTACATGCTCCAAGTGTTGCAGACCTCTAGTGTCGTAATACCAAATTTTTTCCATTAGATTAATAATAAAAAAGTGTCTCTATGCCTATTTGTAATTGATAAACATAGAGGGAGCGATAATATTGTTTAGCCGATTAATTTGGGCTAAGGTCTGTAATCGCTCGGGAGTAATCTCTGACACTTGATTTTCGTGTAAGACACAATCAGTTTTAAAGATTAAACGCAAATTATTCTAGCATTTGATCATTATAGTTTAACATCTTTTGATGACTGATCTTTCTGTGGCATATGTACTGTTATGTAGCTTATTGGCAATACTGTTAAACCATTACTATGTCTAACATACGTTCTAGCAGGTCAAAGCCTTTTCATAGCATTTGGAAGCTTCTGCATGTCTATTTAGCTTGAAGAGTGCTAATCCTTTGTATCCAAGTGCTCTTCTTGATGATGGGGACAAGTCCAAAAGTCTATCGTAGCATTGTAATGCCTCTTCATACTTGCCCATGCACAAGAGAAGTTTGCCTTCTTCATACATTGCATTAATTGCCTCGGCTGAAACCGTTTGTGGGGTTTCTGCTTCTTGTAGTCTTGTATCTCGCAATTCGATCTTATGTATTCTAGATGATTTTTAAGATGACCTCAAAATTATTCTATAACAATCTTTGGCCTTTGCATGAGTCAAATCTCATCTTAGTTTTACCTATAAATCTGGGTATAGAACAATCTTACAAATTGTTTTTATAGTATTTTTCTCGTATCTCAAATGATGCGTTCTCTTGGTAGACTATCTATCATCAATGCTTTACAAAATAGATCTGGTAGAATCATTCTGATTTTGGGTGTTTTTGCAGGCTTGGTTGGCATCATGCATTTTGCTCCTTATGCTTCTGCTGATTATGGTGTGGATTCTTCTTCTGATCTGTCAACCAAAATAAAAGTTGGAAAATCCAATATTGGGGAAAATTCTTCTTCTGATATGACCATGTCAGGCCAATCAGGGATGAATATGTCAGGCAAACTTGATTCTAGTACTAATGCATCTGTAACCACGTCTCAGGATAAATCTAATGAAAATAGTCATGCAAGTACAAGTGAATCTGGAATGCATGGGCATTACAACAACGTATATGAAAAAATTTCTGCAAGCTCAGACGAAGAATTTACAGTCCAGGCTCAGAGACATCTTTACAAACCTGGTGATAGCGTAACACTAGACGGTTCCATTTGGTCTAATCTAATGGCATCACTTGGAAATGTTAACACTGTATCAATTCAAGTAAAAGATAATGGCGGAAATGTGGTATATGATGGTAAGGGGCAAGTTGGTGCAAATGGGGAATATTCTGCACAATTCCAATTGCCTTCCGACGCTAAAAAGGGCGCATACGATGTGGATGTAACTGCAGATGTCAGTGCAGATGTGCTCAATTCACTAGCGCTTAAGACAAAAGGTACGTTAGAGAGTTCGACAAAACTTGTTGTTGTCTCTCCCAATTCCATGAGCGTACAGGCAGAAGGACGTGATTTTGACGTTCAAGTAGCAAGTAATTCTACAAGCGTAACCAATCTTAATTTTGACGAACAAAACAAGAAACTATCTTTTACAGTTCAGGGAGATGCTGGAACAAAGGGTGTAACAGAGATAACAGTTCCAAAATCTTTACTCAATGGTGATTTGACTGTAATGATTGATGGTCAGGTTATGGCACAAAGCGATGTTGTAGAGACTGCTGATACGGATACTGAAACCACACTTGAACTTAACTATCATCACAGTACTCACCAAATTGATATAGTTGGCACAAATGCAGTCCCAGAGTTTGGTACTATGGCATCTGTTTCACTTGTTGTGTCTATACTGGCTTTAGTTGTGATATCTTCACAAATCAAACGTATTCGTATATAGCATCATCTGATAATCTCTCGATGGAATAGTTTCACAAGTTGTGATGTGAATTCAATTATATCTTTTTGAAATTATTATCACACCAATTATTGAAATGGCAGTAATCACACCAGCAAGAGTGCCAAACTCTGGAACTGGTACATAGTTAGAAAAGTCTGGAGCAATCTGTGCAAATTTTTCTGGATTTTGTTGTTTTGCCAAATTCAATCCTTGTAACAAGTATGGAGGTATTTTTTGCACTGAATCTGGGTCAATATTGTTTTCTTGTAAACAGTGGTATGCCTTGCCTAAATTATCTAGCATTGTACTGCTGAAACTAGTCTTCAACAAGGTTGCAGCAATATCCTCTGGTCTCTCGCCTTCCCAATACCTATTCTCTTGGTAGATAAAATACGAATAGCCGTATCTCTCAGCATCCAAGTCCTTTGTGTTACAAAAATACTTTCCATTTGTTGCATTAAAATCTGCAAAAGCATTTCCAGATATGATAAGTGGAGAAATAACTAGGAATAGCATGGATGTGATGATTATCTTCTTCAATGACATGTTAGTGTACTACTGTGAGATTAACTTTTGTGGCATCTAGTTGGAAGCAAGTGTCTCTAGGCTAAATGCCGGCTTGCCATCTGTAACGATGATAATGTTGAGTGTTTGTCCTTGAGTAAGTGATGTTTTTGATGTGTCAAAACTAGTCTGGTATAGATCTATACTAGAATCCCATTGCGGTGTAATCCATGCTTTGAGTATCTTGACATCTGGGGTTGCCTGAGATATTACGATGTGATTTACATCAAATGGACCCTTGTTGGTCACTGATATGATCGAGGTAAATCTTCCATCATCTATACCAAATGTGTTAATTCTAGATATGTCTCCGCTTGATGTGTGGATGGTATTTTTGGTATCATAAGATGTATTTTTTACCGAATTTGAGGATGGACTTTTCATTCCGATTAGATCACTGAATTTTTTAATCTGACTTGAAAACAAGTTGTTTATCCATTTGTTCCATTCTCCTGGTTTACAGAGATGATCTCCGCATACTTTTGTACTATCAAATAATCTGTATGTACTAACGTTATCACTAAAGTCTGATCTTGGTGTCAATGCATTTGCCACCGGTAATAATATGATAATTGAAGCTACTCCTATCAATGTTGTAATCAACACAGGTTTCATGTCACCACGCAATGTACTTGAAAACCTAAATCAATTACTAAGGAAAACTGCGCAAGTATTTTATCTTACTATACTCTCTTGCTCTAAATTGTCTTGTATGTCTTGTATATGATAGAACAAGTTTTATTTTCAAAAAAACATGCATGACTGGAGTTATTCTAGAAAAATCACTAGTAGGAATCATAAGCAAGCCTAAAATAAAAAAAATTGACATATGTTGCATTGAATCCATCTAGATTTTGGATATTGCTCATTTTGCCAGTCATGGCGTGTGTTACATTTTCTGCCTCTTTTGCAGACATTCCAGTCACAATTCCTCTTGGGGCCTCAAACCCGAATATTCCATTCTCATTATCCCCCTCAGATCTTTCCATCCAAGTCAATGATACTGTAACATGGAAAAACGATGACACTGCGGTGCACACTGTCACAACCGGAAAAACTGGACTTGGATTTGATGGTAGAATAGATAGTGGAGTCATTGCACAGGGCGGTTCATTCTCTCATACTTTTGATAAGACTGGTTTGTACAATTACTATTGTCTATTTCATCCTTGGATGACTGGATTTGTAGATGTGGGTACCACCACACCAGTGCTACCTACCGGAATTCTTGTCTCAACTGACAAACCTGTATACCACAACGGTGACACAATACAAATTTCAGGTCAGGTATCAAAATATGTCCAAAATAAACAGGTCACTGTCTGGATAATTGATTCTAAAGGTACTGGCATATCTGTTAGTCATACAGAAACAAGAACTGGAAATGATTTCTCAGTCAATGTGGACGCTACTGGAAAATTATGGATTCCTGGAAATGATTACACTGTATATGCACAGTATGGTTCTTCTAGTGCTGTAGCCACTGCAACGATCCAATATGAACCAGAAGCGCAAAAAGTGACAAACAAAATTAACATGTCTGATACAAATACCGTCGGTTTGAGTCAGTCATCATACATGTCATCATACACAAAACTAAATCCTGATTCAAACAATTACGTCACTGCTCAAACTGGATACGAGATCTACAAACCATCAGACTCGATTAAAATATCTGGTTCAATATGGACCGGATTAGTTAATCTGGTCGGTGGTGCATATCTTGTAACAGTACCAGTAAACAGTATTGATGGAAATTCTGTAACGGAGCTAGTCCTTGTCAAACTTAAAGATCCCAATGGAAATGTTGTATATACTAAAGAGACTCCGGTAGACAATAACGGTAATTATGTTGTTCCAGTTAGTCTTCCTGATAACGTAACTGGAAAATATTCTGTAGAATCATCGCTTGAAACAAAAGCTGGGCTTGTAAGTACATTGGATGTCTCCACTGCAGCAAAACTGGATTCATCCATAAACTTTCTAGTTATGACCCCTGATGAATTCTCAGTAGAGACAAAAGATGGCAACTTTAATGTTGGAATTTCTAGCAATTCTACCGTATCTGACTTTGCATTTGACTCTCAAAGAAAGGCAATATCGTTTAACGTGCAAGGCGAAACCGGAACAAGAGGAGTCTCCGATGTAGTTATTCCAAAATCCTTGCTTGGTGGTCAGATCCAAGTCATGGTAGATGGTAACATGGAACCATACAACTCTGATGGAGTTGTAGTTGTATCAGACACTCCATCTGAGACTGCATTTGAGATAAACTATCACCATAGTACGCATACAATACAACTGATAGGAACAAGTGCTGCTGAGATGCCAGTATCTAGCCAGGCAGTTCCGGAATTTAGCTCTATGGCTCCAATTGTATTGGTTGTTTCAGTTGCTTCTATGGTATTCGTATATCCGAAATTACGATTTGGCAAAGTCTGATAATTGATAATACTTTGTTTAATGTAATGGTGCCTAATGGTAAAGGCATATGTCTTAGCCAACTATGAAATCTATGCTGAAAAACATGTACAAGATGAACTAAAGACAATATCATGCGTAAAAGAGGCACATGGTATCATGGCCGCGTATTACATTGTTCTATAAAACAACATCATTATTCCTTTATAGAATGATGTACATGTTTATCCATTGAAGTATCGCAGTAGGACCGAAATTACTAACATGATGTTGAATTCTGCTCGAGGTGGTGCTTCCAAAACAAAGATAATGTACAAGGCATATCTTTCTTATTCTCAACTGGTTGAATATTTGGCATTTCTACAAAAAAATAGACTGATAACGCGTGAGGAAGGAACAGATCTTTACAAACCTACTGAAAAAGGATTGGTATTCTTGAAAATGTCTGTCGAATTGAATAACATGACATATGGCCCCAATTCGA
>JAKEIJ010000035.1 GCA_022545805.1 Nitrosotalea sp.
AAGCAGAGCCGAGTAGATAAACGGCAGAATTGTTGTTGCTTCTGCATGAATTGTTGTCTGTTTTGCATTCTTTGTGACTTTTCCCCATGATATTGCCTCTCTAACAAGTGCACCACTCAGGCTGCCATCAAATTCTTGCGCAGTTGTAATGTATACTGCATAATCTAGGCCGTCTCTGTACTGGTTCCACCACAATGTGTGGTGTTTTGATATTCCTCCGCCTATCATCAGCGCACCTGATTTTTTTGCCTTGAAGATCAATCCTGATAATAAATCTCCGTCTGATGCAACATTTAATCTAAAATCGTTGTGACTTTGAGAAAACATCCAGATTTGACTTCCTACTGCACCGTCCATTATTCCTGGAACGATTACTGGTATATTGTTCTTGCTTGCCCAGTAGAGAAACGAATCCTCGCCCAAGTTTTCTCCAATCATTTTTGTTACATCATGAGTTGACATTTCTTTTTTTCCATTCTTGTATGCTTTCTGAAGATAGTCTTGCATTTTTTCTTCAATCAATGGGCCATAACTCTTCATTGGAACTAGGACATTTCCTAATCGGTGTATCTCCTTTTCCATGAGTTCGCCATCATCCATTGTAAATGATCCTTCCAAATAATTTGAATAGTGTCTTGCAATATCGTGGTCCAGTGCACCACAAGTGGTTATTATTACATCACACATTTTATTTTTCACCATGTCAGTTATCACACCCCTAAGACCTGTTGATACAACTGCACCAACAAATGACATGAATTTCAAACAACTCTTGTCTTCGATCATCGAAGTTAGAATGTTAAGACCATCGACAAGATTTTTTGATTCAAATCCACCTGACTTTGACATTTGATCAAATATGGATTCAATAGTGTCTCCTTTTTTGATAGAAATATCTTTGACTGGTTTGCCAGGTTTTATCATAAGGCATAATTTGACTTTGGGCTATAAAATCCTCTGTTCTAGATCACAAGTAATTAATATAATGGATTATTTGGTAGCTATCGAAGTTGGGTAAGAAAATAAAGATTGCAATTGCTGGTGTTGGTAACTGTGCATCTGCAATTATTCAAGGTGGAAAATACTATACGCAGAATACTCATGATACTATCGGTCTAACAGCATACAACATTGGAGGATACGAGCCAGGAGACATTGAAGTGGTTGCAGCATTTGATGTTGCAGATACCAAAGTAGGAAAAGATGTATCTGAAGCAATCTATGCAAGACCGAACAATACCATAACCGTGGCAGAGGTACCTAAGATGGGTGTGACAGTGCAAAAAGGTCCCACTTTGGACGGTATAGGTAGACACTTGAGCCGAATTGTGACTGTTTCAAAGGAGCCTGACGTTAATGTCAAAAAGGTTCTTCAGGATACCGGCGCAGAGATGCTCGTAAACTATCTGCCTGTAGGTAGTACCAATGCTGTAAAGCACTATGCAAGTCAGGCACTTGAGGCTGGAATAGGATTTCTCAACGCAATTCCAGTATTTATCGCATCAGAACCAAAATGGCAACAAGCATTTGCTGACAAAAAGATTCCACTTGCAGGTGATGATGTAATGAGTCAGCTTGGAGCTACGGTTGTTCACAAGACACTTGTTAAACTATTTGTGGATAGAGGAGTACAGATTGATGGAACATACCAACTAAACATAGGTGGTGACATGGACTTTTTCAACATGCTTGACGAAGAAAGACTAGAAGACAAGAGGATCAGCAAGACAAGTGCGGTCAAGGCAATGGCAGATTATGACATCCCGATGAGAATTGGTCCTAGTGATTATGTTGACTTTATCGATAATGAAAAGATCTGTTACATAAACTTGGAAGGAAAATACTTTGGCAAGATTCCAGTCAAGTTGGATCTTAAACTCAAAGTAATTGATGCATACAATAGTGCAGGAATAATGATCGATGCAATACGAGGATTAAAGATTGCACTTGATAGAAAACTGTATGGACCAATGACTAGCATCTCATCTTACTGCTTCAAACACCCTCCTATACAGATGCCGTATGCTGAGGCAAAGAAAGCATTTGGCGAGTTTGTAGAAGGCAAGCGCGACAGTTAGATCTCACATTATAATTTTTATTCAGCAGCTCAAGTAAACTTGTCAATAATCGGTTATTTCGACTCGAACGTTATCGGATACATTGGTCCATATACGTAAACTGGAGATATTTGGGTTCAAGTCATTTGGGTACAAAAATACTATAGTAAACTTTGAGCAAGGACTAGTGGCAATCTCTGGCGCAAATGGATCTGGAAAAAGCAACATACTTGATGCTATCTCATTTTCACTTGGTGAAAACTCTCCAAAGGTGATGAGAGTAGACAAACTTCGTTCGCTATTACACGATGTAGATAACGCAAAACATGGGGCCAAAATTGCCCGTGTGAGCTGTCACTTTGACAACTCTGACCGAAAGATCCCTGTTGACTCAAATACTGTGACAATTACGAGGGAAATGGATGAAAACGGAGAGAATATTTACTATTTAAACCAAAAAAAGGTTCTCAGAAACCATGTTTTGGATATTTTAGAGGTCGCAAACTGTGGCATTCACAAGCTCAACATCGTCCAACAGGGAACTATCACAAGAATCTCTGAATTTAATGCAGAAGAAAGAAGAAAGATAATTGAAGATATCATAGGTCTTGCATACTTTGACGAAAAAAAGGTCGAGTCGCTGAAGCAACTCGATGAGGCAGATAGACGATTGGAGATTGCACTTGCCAGAATGGATGAAATAAAAAAACGCATTGATGAGCTTGAACTTGAAAGAAACAACCAGCTCAGATTTGATATCTTGGATAAAGAACTAAAGCGACTGTATGCAATCCAGTCTTCAAACAAACTACGTGACATCGAGTCTACAAAAATATCAAAAGAGCGAAACCTAAATGCAATCCAGTCTGAAACTAAAAAACTTGATGAACAACGTGCCGGCCTCCGTGATGAAATAAAAAAACTTGAAGAAGAGAAACAAAAATTCATGGACGAAGTTAATGTATACAACCAGGCAAAGGCCGCAATTGATTCTGAGCTTGCGCAAGCAATGCACCAGTTTGAATCTGCAAATAGCAAACTTGCAACAAATGCAAGAAGATTATCACAAATAGATTCTAGACTTCCAGAAATCCAATCTGAGCTTGTAACACTAGGTGAAAAACGTGCCTTGCTGGAAAACCAAATCACAGAACTGAAAAATTCTATTGAAACCATCAATGAAACTAGAAAGAATGCAAATGCTGAACTTGCATCTGTTGATTCTGAAATCAGTCAGGTGCTAAAACAACAATCACAAATTGCCACAAACAAACTCCGAGTGGATGAAACTGTTAGAAAACTCACAGATCAATTAAACGAAACAAAACTTTCATTGTCAAAGTTTGAACAAGAGCGCGCTGATATTCAAAATAAGATAGAACAAAACTCATCCAAGATAAAATCCATACTTGATGAGAAAGAAAATTTGTTGGGTCTTGAGAGGAAGCTCAGGCAGGTAAGGGCAGGTCATGAATCGGCAATTAACGACCTGAAATCAAGGCTTGGAAACATGCGTGAAAGACGTGTCAAGATTGAAAAAGACATTGAAGAAACTACCATAATATTTGAAAAGGCAAGCAAGGCTGCAGCACAATATGAAGCCAAGATCAAAGTTGTAAAAGAAGTAATGCACGAAGACTATTCCATTGCCAAACTAAAGGAAGATTCCAAGAGACTTGGAATACAAGGTCTAGTCTTTGAACTCTTAACATGGGACAAACAGTATGAACGACCATTACTTGCAGTTGGTTCTGACTGGCTAAAAGGTCTGGTTGTAAATGACTTTGCTACATTGCTTGGACTGGCAGAGTTTGCACAAGAAAAGAAATTACCAAAGATACGAATTATTCCGTTAGATGCAATATCTGACTCTAAGATATCTGTAAACAAAGACTCTGGCGTTCTTGGAATCTTGTCTGAATTTGTAAGATGTGATGAAAAATTCGAGTCACTCAAGAATTTCATATTTGGAAACATTGTCCTTGTTGAATCAAAGGAGAAAGCATACGAGCTCTCCAAAAAGGGTTACAAGGCAGTTACAATTGACGGACAATTCTTTGAAGCTGATGCAAATGCTGTAGTAGTTGATGTGAATTCCAAAGTCTCTCACCTGACAAAGATAATCTTGTTAAGCACATCCGTAGATGGGTTGGTACAATCTCTTGAACTCTTGCGGCGATTCATCCAAAACAAAAAGGGCCAACTCAAAAAACTTGAAAGGATAACTGACAGTCTTGAAAACAGGTACAACTCGTCTGAGACTGGTTTTGCAAATGTGGGTCTTAGTCTATCCGATATTAAGGCAAAACTGAAGAGCTTGAACCTATCTGAAGATCAACTTACCTCAAGAATATCACAATTACGAAGAAGAGAAGAGAGTATCATGGTCAACATCTCAAAATTACAGTCCTATGAATCGTCTTTGGATGAACGCATCTCACTTACAAAGGAAAACTATGCTGACGAGGGTCAGACACGAGTTGCAAGTTTGCTGTCTATGTTGAATGAAAAGCGTTCCAGTCTACTGGGCTCACATAGTTCTATCTCTACGCAGTTTAGGGAATTGACAGGAAACTTGACTGGCTTGGGCAATGAAGAAAACTCACTCAAGGCAAATGTACGACTCTTGTCACAAGAACAGTCTTCGCTGAACCATGAAAAATACGATATCGAAGTTCAATCACGTGCACTTGGAAAAGAAAAAGAAAATGTGGATGCAACACTTGTGACCTTGAGAGAAAAAGAACAGCAACTCATTGCTACATCTGGAACATCTGTATCTACGCTAAAAGAATATGATTCTAAACTAAAAGGTCTGTATGACTCTGAGAGGACATTAAGTAAAGAAGTAAACGGAATGGAAAGACAATCTGATTCAATAGCACGTGATGTTCGTGACTTGACAGAAAATGAAGAAAGAATTCGTAAAACCTTGGAATCATATGGGTATAACATGTTACTAGAATCATTTGATGTTGACCAAATTCTCGTGGAATTGGAATCTGAGAAGCGAAAACTGGCAGGCTCTATAAACACAAGGGCTCCTGAAACATATGTTGAAATTTCAAATGGATACCGTTCCATGTCCTCAAGAAAGAATGAACTTGAAGAAGAGAGAAACTCTATTGTGAAATTCATCGAAGAAATTGACAAGGGTAAACGCCAGACATTCCTGGAATCATATGACAAAGTGGACAAGGACATACGTGAAATATTTAGCAAGATGACTGGAGGAAATGCATGGCTTGAGATTCAAAATGAAGACGACATCTTCTCATCTGGAATCTCATATCTTGTACAATTTCCAAACAAACCAAAAAGAGAATCAACATCAATCAGTGGTGGTGAAAAGACCCTTGCAGCAATTACATTTTTGCTAGCCCTGCAAAAACTAAAACCATCTCCATTTTACTTGCTTGATGAAGTCGATGCACACCTTGATGCATTGAACACTGAAAGACTTTCTACCATACTTGAAGACCGAGCAAAGGGCAGCCAGATGATAATGGTTTCGCTAAAAGATTCTGTAGTCAAAAAGGCAACTCTGATCTATGGTGTCTTTCCAAGAAATGGTGTCTCCCAAGTTGTATCGCACAGAATCTCTAATGTGCCCGAAGTTGCAAACTAGTTAATTTTTACAAAACACGCAACCTGCCGCGTCTCTGAAATTTTTTCTAATTCTGGTTCCTGTTTGCATTTCTCTATTGCGTAAGGACATCTTGACATGAATCTGCAGCCCTGATGCTCCAGTGTCCCAGATGGTTCATTGATGCGTATCTTGTGGTCTCTATGTAAATTCTCTGGGTCTGGGTTTGAAATTGAATCCAAAAGTGCCTGAGTGTATGGGTGACGAGGACTGGATAGAATTTCGTTGATTGGTCCAGTCTCTATAATCTTTCCACGATACAAGATTGCAATTGTGTGCCCTATGTAGCTTGCAGTGGATAAATCATGTGTTATGTAAAGAAAAGATATTCCATGTTTTTCCTGCAACTCCTTTATCAATTCCAATATTCCAATTCTTACTGATACGTCTAACATGGAGACTGGTTCGTCTGCTATGACAAGTTTTGGATTTGTTACAATTGCGCGAGCGATTGCAACTCGTTGTCTTTGTCCTCCTGATAACATGTGGGGATACTTTGAGATAATGTCGCCAACTGGCTCTAGTTTTACTTGGCTGAGTGCGTGTAATGCAATACGATTTCTTTCTTCCTTGTTTCCAATTTTGTGAATCTCAAGGGGCTCTTTTACTATGTCTAAAATGGTCATTCTTGGATTGATTGATGCATAAGGGTCTTGGTGA
>JAKEIJ010000036.1 GCA_022545805.1 Nitrosotalea sp.
AAAGTTAGAACAATACACACTACTCTTGAAAACAAATGGGAGCCAAAAATAGAAGAGATCAGGAATGCAATAAATGAAAATACAAAGATGATAGTTCTAAATTATCCAAACAATCCTACAGGCAAGATTCTTCCCGCAGGTTTACAGGATCAGATAATGGAACTGGCAATAAAGAATAATTTGTATGTGTTAAGTGATGAAATCTATTCCTCATATGCAAATAAACCATGGAAGAGCATCCTCACTTACGGATACAACAAATCTGTAATAACACAGTCATTTTCAAAATCACATGCAATGACAGGCTTTAGAATCGGTTATGCAATATCAAGCCCTGAAATAATAGAAAAAATGGCAAAACTTCAGGCCCTTGCCCTAACAAATGTATCAGAACCAATGCAGTATGTGGCCATGAAGGCATTAGAGGCAGATACAACCGATAATACTAAAACTATCAAAAATAGACTAGAAGTCATATTGAAAAAAGCAAGAACCATGCAATTAGACTTTGTAGAACCAGATGGTGCAATGTACTTGTTTGCCAAAATAAGACAAGAGAACTTTGATTCAGTTGATTTTACAAACAAGCTTTTAGACACAGGGGTGGCAATAGCACCAGGAGAGGGATTTGGAAACTACCAAGGATTTGTCAGAATATCAGCCTGTCAGCCAGAAGATACACTTAATCAGGGAATGCAAATAATAGAGGAAAGGTTGAAGGGCAAACAATGAAAAAAAAGATTGCAATAATTGGTGCAGAGGGACAGATGGGAAAATGGTTCTCAAAGTATTTTCTTGAGAAGGATTTTGACATAATAGGATATGACTCTGAAAAAGAGATTTTGAATAAATCAGTTACAAAAGCACAATCTCTGGTAGGTGCTATTTTGACAGCTGATTATGTTATTTTGTGTATACCAGTAAAACGTACACCAGAAACAATAAGACTCATAGCAAAAGAGATGAAACGAGATTCTTATCTAATAGACATCTCTTCACTTAAAACAAAAACTGCTGCAGCTCTTTCCAAGATACCAGATAAAGTAAATCCAATATGCATTCATCCAATGTTTGGCCCAGGAACAAAAAAGCTAAAAGGACAGAATATAATATCAATTCCAATCAGAGATGCAAAAAAAGAGATGGCGGTAACAAAGTCATTATTTGAAGAGGCAAATTTTGTTCAAATAGATGCAACAGAACATGATAAAAAAATAGCAATGGTACTCGGAATGCCACACCTAGTAAACTTGGCACTTGCCAACATATTTGCAAAAGAAGAGAATTTCTCACTAGTTGAAAAAATGGCTGGAACTACTTTCAAAGCACAAAAGTATCTCACCACAGGCATCATGACGGAGCCTCAGGAACTTATTGAAACAATAATTTCAAATCCAGAAATACGAAGATATGCAGAAGAGTTTTGGAAGGACATAGGTAGAATGCTTATTCTAATTCAAGAAAACAAGACTGAAGAAATGATAAAGTACATCTCAAGTGCGAAGGAACGACTAGCAAAGAACGTTGATCTTGATGAATCATACAAAAAGCTTGTTACAATGGTAAACTCTGTAGAAAAATAATTGAAATCTACCAAAATAGTGACTTCCTTTTTGACTCAGGATGACAAGTATCTCATTCTAAAACGAAGTAACAAAGTCAGAACAATGAAAGACCTCTGGGCAGGCATAAGCGGTATCATAGAAGGTAATGAAGAACCATTATACCGAGCAAAAAAAGAGATCCACGAAGAGACCAACATAACAGAAGACCAGATTACTCTAATTCGTGCAGCAGTTCAAATGAGAACAGAGTCTCCCCAATATGAAAATCACGAATGGTTAATTTTTCCATTCTTGTTCTCAGTGAAAAATCCCAAGATAAAATTGAACTGGGAAAACTCAGAGTATCAATGGATAACACCCTCAGATCTGAAAAAATTTGAGATAGTGCCCAGTCTTGAAAAAGTACTAGCCAGTTTGTTGTAACTTTTCTACTTCTGTATTAGTAAATCTTTGTTGTGGAAGCATGATGTAAACACAAGCACCTCCACACATTGTACATGGTACTGTATTACCTTTGAGTTGGCCAGTTCGTGCATGTATGCGAGATGCTTCCTCAGGATCAATTGACAGTGCAATTTGTTTTTCCCAGTTGAGGGTTCTTCGGGCTTCAGTCATTTCCATATCCCACTTGATGGCTTTTTCTCTTAGCTTGACAAGATCTCCTGCATGTGCTGCAATTCTATATGCAATCAATCCTGCCTTGACCTCTTCTGCAGTTGGTAGTGCGAGATGTTCTGCAGGTGTAAGATAACACAATAAATCTACACCTTCGCTTGCAGAAATTGCTGCACCAATAGCGCTTGCAATATGATCATGTCCAGAAGCAACATCCGTTACAAGTGGTCCTAGAACATAATATGGCACTTCTCCAATCAGAGACTTGGCCAGTCGCACATTAGCTGCCACCTCGTTGAGTGGAACATGTCCAGGTCCTTCAACCATCACCTGTACATCTTTTTCATGTGCCACTTTGGTGAGTCGTGAAATGTTGATCATCTCTTGCACTTGGAGTTCATCGTGAGAATCAAGAATAGAGCCAGGCCTTAGCGCATCACCCAAGCTAAAAGTAACATCATATTTTCTTGCAAGTTCTATAAGATAATCAAAATGTTCATAGTATGGATTTTCTTTGTCGTATTTTAGCATCCATGCAGCTGTAATTGTACCCCCTTTGCTGACGATACCGCCATGTCTTTTTACTGCAAGGATACGTTTTGCAATATCCTTTGTAATTCCGGAATGAATTGTAGTATAGTCAACTCCATCTTTTACATTATGTTCAAAGGCATTAAGAAAATCATCTTCTGTAATATCAAGTGGATTCTTGTGTTTTTCTACACCATAATTATAGGCCTCATAAACTGGAACTGTACCAAAAGCAATTGGTGCTACCTCAAGTAATTTTTTCCTATACATTCCAACATCTCCTCCATCACTTAGATCCATGATGGTATCAGCATGATATTTTATTGCAACCTGAGCTTTTTTGATCTCTTCCTCAAGATTTTGATTTAATGTAGAATTTCCAATGTTTACGTTTACCTTGGTCTTCATACCTTTTCCTATTCCTACTACTCTAATCTTTTGGGGACGAGAATTATTGTGAGGGATGATTATAGAGCCATTTGCAATTTTAGGTATGAGCCAATCCAACGTTACATCTTCATCATGCGCAACTGCCTTCATCTCATCTGTAGCAACACCTCTTCGGGCTGCATTCATCTGTGTACTCAATTTACTATTTTTAGCGAGTAATTGGATTTAAACGTGAGTTTCTAAACACAAGATCATGAATCTATTATCCATTGCAGGCTCTGATCCTTCTTCAGGTGCAGGCATCCAAGGAGATATGAAGACATTTGATGCATTTGGAACATATGGTCTGAGTGTGATCACTGCAGTTACAAGCCAGAATACAAGACGGTTTTTTGATGTCAAACCAGTCAGCGCATCACTTGTAAAAAGTCAGATAAGATCAGTTCTTGAAGACTTTCGCATAGAGGCAATAAAGATAGGAATGGTTTACGACAACCAAACCATAAAAGCAATACATGCAGAACTTGAAGGAATTAAAATTCCAATAATTCTTGATCCCATATTCAAATCTACAACAGGCGGAGATCTCCAAATGAGAGACGCTTTTGTAAATTACAAAAAATTGCTCATTCCCATCTCACACATAATTACTCCAAACATACAAGAGGCTGAAAAAATTTCAAGTATCAAGATCAAGTCGTTAAATGATATGAAAAATGCCGCAAAAAAAATTCAAAAAATTGGAGCAAAAAATGTGATAATAAAAGGCGGACATTTCATTTCAGGCTCTAAGGTTGTAGACATATTATTAGAAGATAAAAAATTCCATACGTTCTCTCATGATAGATTAAAATTTGAAAATCATGGAGGCGGTTGTACATTCTCAGCTGCACTATGTGCAAATATTGCAAAAGGGAAAAAATTATCAGATGCGGTAGATATCGCACGTCTTTTCACAGTAAAATCAATGAAAAATGCTACAAAAATTGGAAGTGGTCTTGTCATAGTCACACATGCAATAGGAGACGAAATTGAAAATCTTCTATCACATGCCATTTCAAAATTTTGTTCGATAGACAACATCTACAAATACATTCCAGAATGCCAGACAAATTTTGTTTATTCAACACCAAATCCGAGGTCGTTGGATAACATAATGGGGTTAGAAGGAAGAATAGTCAGAACGGGGAAACTTGGAACAGTTACAGGAGATCTCAAATACGGAGGATCAAAGCATGTGGCATCAGCAGTATTAGAAATGGCAAGAAAGTTTCCAGCCATTAGATCTGGTTTGAATTTAAGATATGACAGTACAATAATAAAGCGAGCAATCTCAAAAGGTCTGAAAATTTCATCTTACGACAGAAATACAGAACCTACAAAGAACAAAGAAAAGGAAGGCAGTACCGTATCATGGGGCATTAAGAAAGCAATAGTCCATTCTAGTACACCTCCAGACATCATATTTCATACAGGAGATTTTGGAAAAGAAGCCATGATCCTGGTTTTTGGAAAAACCCCAGAAGACGTGCTGAGAAAAACTTTGATGATAATCATATAGAAGATTTTCAACCTTCAACATAAATACCAGAAATTTAGAATAATTCACATGAAAGCCGTAATTCTAGCAGGTGGTCTTGGCACAAGACTTCAACCTTATACAATATTTCTTCCAAAAGCAATGTTACCATTAGGAGAAAAACCTCTTTTAGAACATCTCATAGAATGGGTAAAACTTGGAGGAGTTGACTCGTTTGTTCTTTGTGTTAGTTATCTAAGAAAAACAATCGAAGATTATTTTGAAGACGGTAGCAGATTTGGTGTAAAAATCGAATACGCTGTTGCAAACAGACCACTTGCCACAGCAGGTCAGCTAAAGACAGCAGAAGAATTCATTGATGATACTTTTGTTTGCCTATATGGAGATTCAATATTTGATTTTAATTTGAAAAACATGATAGCAAGCCACCATAAGAAAAAATCATTTGCCACCATGGGGTTGTTTGAATACAAGACAAAATTACAATATGGATTCATAGAGACTGATAAATCTAACAGGGTAAATGCGTGGCGTGAGAAACCCGAAGTCAAGGGAAACATCAACATAGGATGTTATGTCATGGAGCCCGGCATATTCAAGTACATACCACCAAACAAACCATATGGTATGGATGATGTCATACGAAGTGCAATAGCAAAGAAAAACAAAGTCAACGGATATCTCATAAAGAAGGGCTTTCTTGATATCGGGGACAAGACTTCATACAGAAGAGCTTACCAGCACTACATCACTAGGCTAGGTCGGATTTAGACCAAGTCATGACGGCCATCAAGATACGAAAATTACAAAAAAAAGATCTATACAACGGATTTTTACTTTCTCTTGATGCTCTTAGAAAATCAAGTCACATCAACCCAAAAAAAGCCAATGTGATTTTTGACAAGATCTCGAAAAACTCACATCAGATAATCTACGTAGCAGTAGAGAATTCAAAAGTAGTAGGCTCTGCAAGCATTTTGATCGAACAGAAATTTATTCACGAAGGAGGCAAAGTGGGCCACATTGAGGATGTGGCAGTAAGAAAAGAATCTCAGGGAAAAGGGATTGGGAGACAGATAGTTGTTGCACTCTTAAAATATGCTGAAAAACAGGGTTGTTACAAAACAATTCTTGATTGTACAGACGAATTAATTCCCTTTTATGAAAACATTGGATTCAAAAAGTATTCTAATTCAATGCGGTTTGATCATCGATCAAAAAGATAATCTCTTTTTGGCATAGGCTTTACTCTAAACAATAACACGCCTATAGCAATAACTGGAATAGCGGTTATTGTAAACACCATAGGAGATGAAGTAAGTTCTGGTACAACATATGCTGGGATTATTTTCATTATCAATGTATTAACATAATACATTCCTGCAATTGTGACTACTCCACCAGTAATTAACAAGGAACCAACTAGTCTTGAACCATATCTACGTGCTAGTACAAAAGACGAACCTGCAAGAACCAGTGCGGGAGCCACACTTATAGAAATGAATTCACGTATTTGAGAAGAAGGATCTATGTCATGAGTTGGTTGTGCTAGATACACACTGATAGATATCATTTGAGCTACAAACATTGCAAACAAGCCAAGACTTGCAACAGCTACCCATCTTTCAATTGCCACAATAACTCATCTCTTAATTCAATAAATAAACCAAATGATTGTCTCTAAACTATTCCAACAAGATTTGCAAGTTCTTTTCTACATGCAGAACCAAGCTCTTCAGCTGCCTTTTCAGGAGTCACCTTGTTGAGAAATACACCATATCCACGCTCTAATCCAGACCAAGGATCAGCTTGAGGATAAACTTCAATGTGCCAGTGAATTTGTCTATTATTCTTCTTCTCTGGTGAGAGATGAAACACCATATTGTATGACAAATTTTTCATAGTATTTGCCAATCCACCCAACGTAGCACGTAAAATCAAAGACAGATCGTTTATCTCTTTTTGAGTTATTTTAGAAAAACTTGTTATGTGTTTTTTTGGATAAATCCAGAATTCATATGGATGTGATGGTGCCCACGGACAGAAAGCAAGGAATCCTTCTGTTTGAAGTATTTGTCTAGGTCCTCCTGTTTCTGTACCAACAGTCTGACACATTGGACAGATTCCTTTTTCATTTAGTATTTTGTGCGCTGCTTCTGCCTCTTGTTCTATGATAGGCGGAATTGTTGAAAACGTCACAATGTTGAGATGTGCATGTGTTGTAGAGCCACCTGCCTCTTTTCCATGGTCTACATAAATTGAAACATATGTTACTCCGCGTTGTGTGTATAACCATCTAAGTCTGTCTTGTATTACTACAAGTACGTTAGACCATTGTTCAGTAGATATACTTGCAAGAGAATCTTTGTGCTTTTCTGAAGCAACTACAACATAATGATATCCATAAGCAGGTTCACTGTATAGAGGTCTGTCACTGTATGAGTTTTCAGATGTTGTTGTGACAATTGGATTTTTACTTTCAAATACTCTTACAGACCAATTCTGAACATAGTTGTCTTCGGTATCCTGAAGTCTTTGCAACATACCATCTTTTGCTACAAGAGAAAGAGTTGATGGATTCGTCATGGATTCATTTCCTGGACAATATGGACATTTTTTTGAATCAACTGGAGAATGACTTTCAGGGGATGTGATCACAAACCTATCAATAGAATAATCCTTCCTTAAATCCCCCATACTGCTAGACTTTGGATCTAGCAATTTAAAACCTTTGCAAAGATCGGAGATAAACACCAATACCACACCATTTTGACATCAAACAGGTGCAGGGAGAGATTATTTTGATTAAAAAATTAAACTTAAATTGGAAGATCAGATCTTTGAATTTGTCTCATGTCAACAGCATCATTAAAACGCGATCATGCTTTAATTGAAAAAGTACTAAAATCAATGTGGTCTACCATCCCATTACTCAAATCCGGAGCTACAATACCAGAACCAATTTTGAATCAAGTAATTGACTTTTCTTTGAATTTTACAGACGTTTGCCATCATGGAAAAGAAGAAAATTCTCTCTTTCCGGAACTTGAAAAGAAAGGAATGCCAAGAAACTCAGGGCCTATTGCAGTAATGCTGATGGAGCATGAAGTTACACGAAAGCTAGCAACTAGAATGGAAGCATCTTCAAAGACATACCTGAAAAATGGTGATGCTACACAGTTGATTGTTGATATGCAGGAATACATTAATCATGTAGTACAACACCTTTGGAAGGAAAATAACAGATTATTTGAGATGGCAGAAATGGCACTAAGAAACGACGTAGATCAAGTCAACAAGAGTCTTCAAAATGTAGAGGACATAAAACTCAAGGAAATAGGTAAGACCCGACTGGATTACGAGAATTTTGCAGAGGAATTTACAAAGCAATTCCCGCCCCAAGAATAACTAGAATCGTAGTAGAGAATTACCAAAGGACTTTTTTAGTATACATTTATGAGAAAAATATGAAACCCGAATATAAGATATCAAGTTTTTACATACAAAAAAGGAGTATCCATTCTTGACAGTAAAGACCGGAGACAAGGTCAAGATAGAGTACACTGGAACTCTGGACGATGGAACCATCTTTGACAGTTCTGCAGACCATGGAAATCCCTTAGAGTTTGAGGTTGGAAGTGGCCAAGTGATAAAGGGATTTGATGATGCAATACTTGGAATGAAGGAGGGTGAAGAGAAGCAGTTTAGCATAGAACCTGTTGATGCGTATGGAGAGCATGATCCAACTTTGGTTCAAAAGGTGCCAAGAGAAATATTTCCTCAAGAGGCAGAACTTGTTCCCGGACTATTATTTGAGGCTGGACTTCCTACTGGAGAAAAGGTACCTGCCACAATAAAAGATGTACAGGGAGGGATTGTTTCAGTTGATTTGAATCATCCCCTTGCTGGAAAAAAATTGAATTTCAAGATAAAAGTATCAGTCATAACATCTTCTTAATTTTTATTTCATCACTTTATACAATAGCACAGTTTGGAAAATCCTCTTTTCATCATTGTAATTTATTTCAAAATTTAGATCGCTCAAAAAATCAAGGTTTATGTGTGATGTGGAAAAACTGAGATTTATAGAGTAAAAATGGATAATTCAGATATTCACATGGTATATGTTCTTCTTGATGGCATAGGTGATTTGCCCCATCCAGATCTGAAAGGCTCAACGCCACTAAGTTATGCAAAGACTCCTAATCTTGACAGACTGGCAAGAAATGGCTCTATTGGAGAAGTAATTTCAGTAGGCAAAGGGATAGCTCCCCAATCAGACATTGCTGTTTTCAACATGTTAGGATATAGATTTGAAAATGCACAATATGTAGGAAGGGGAGTAATTGAGGCAATTGGAGTTGGAGTTGATTTTAAGAGCGGTGACCTTGCACTTCGAGGAAATTTTGCTACTGTAAATGAAGAGAGAATAATCACAGACCGAAGAGCAGGAAGGAAAATTGAGAAGGAAGATGCTCTTGCAATTGCTCGTGAGTTAGAAGAAAAACTCAAGTTTGCAAATCCAAAGGCATCAGTCGTTGTGGCTCCAACAATTGGACATAGGGTAATTGTAAGAATACGATGTGATGGTATGTTTCTAACACCAGATATCAGTAACACAGATCCAGCATATGCAAGAATTGATGGTATGGGTGTTGCAAAAGCAGTAGGCGATTACATGGAGATTGAAAAGTCACTGCCATTAAACGAGTCTGATGGCGCAAAACTTTCGGCATCATTTGTAAACGAGTTTACAGACAAGTCTCTTCAAATCATGAAAGATAGTCAAGTAAATAGAAATAGAAAAGACCAAGGAAAAAAAATGCTCAATTCCATCCTATTACGTGATGCTGGAAATAAATTTCCAGACGTGGCGCCAATAAACAATCTACACCAAATGCAGTTTTCATGCATAGTTGACATGCCAGTAGAAATAGGAATAGCAAATGTTTTGAAGATGAAATCATTTAGTGCAGGAGGTCTTACAGACTATGAGGAAAAAGCACGGGTTGCAGCCAAAGCAATGGAAACGCAGAATGCAATTTATGTTCACATCAAAGGACCAGATGAATTTGGCCACGATGGAGATGCAGTAGGCAAGATGCAAAACATAGAAGAAATAGATCAGCGATTCTTTGGTACACTACTTGATAACATTGACACGTCAAAAGTTGTTGTAGTCATATCAGGAGATCATTCCACACCATGCATAAACAAGAGCCATAGTGATGATCCTGTCCCAGTTTTGGTTTCAGGGGATTTTATCCAAAAAGATGGAACTACAAGATTTACAGAAGATCAGGCAAAGAAAGGCAAGATTGGGCTTCTCATGGGAGCCGATGTCATCAAAACAGCAGTAAAGATGATCAAATCATAAATGGCGCTATAGACTTGGAAGATATCATCATTCCAACCACTTGTTGGAACTTGTCAATATCAATTCCATAATACATTCCAGACGCATTGACAAATTTATCCATAGCCCTATTCATGATTGATACACATATGTCATTTTCATATTTTTGATAATGAACTAGTGCCGCTGCAACAAGAATTATTCCTTGGACAAGATCCTTTTCTCCTTCATGTGTATGTTTCCATACACCCTCAAGGACTTCGTGACATTCCCAGTATCGTTCATCGTTAAAGTATTGTTTTGCTCTTTTAATGGCATCCTCTTTTTCAATTTTTTCTTCCACGACAGGTCTTGCATCATAGAGTGAACCAATCACATCAAATTTTTTTACAATCACACCTAGTTCTTCTTTTTTTACAGACACATCAAACTCTAGATATTTAGTTGATACTCTCATATCTCGTATAATGACATCCATTTCTGAAGTCATAGAGTCAGCTCTCGCAAGTAGTGTTTTAGCATCAGTCGGAAGATAACCCGAGTTTTTCAAGTGAAGCATGAATCTGTCCATGAATTTTTGACATGTTGATTTCTTAAATTGTTATCTAGAAGCAGTTAAGATTTATATGAACTATTAAAAGGACTTGGATTACATGTCAATGATTGAAGTTACACGCGATGTAAAGAATCCCTTACTGTCTAGAAGGGAAATTACATGTAATTTCAAAGGCCTTTCTGGTAGACTAAAGAAACTAGAGGCAGTAGACATGGTCTCAAAGAAATTCAATCTAGAAGGAAAAATTGTGATACCAATATTGTTGAAGAATGAAACTGGAAGACCAGTAGTATCAGGAAGTTTCTATGTATATGAAGATGAAAAACTTGCCAAAGAACATCTAAAGGCAGCAGTCTTTGCAAGAATTGAAAAAGCAAAAGGTGCAGCTGCAAAACCAGAAGGTGAAGCACCAGCAGAACAAGCAGATACACCAAAGGAAGAGAGCAAGTAATGGCAGGAAAGAAAGGCTCAAGTCCAGCAGTATACAAGTATTACAAAGTTTCTGGAGAAAAAGTGGAGAGAGTAAAAAAAGAATGCTCAAGATGTGGAAAGGGTGTATTCATGTCCAACCACAAAAACAGACGAAGTTGTGGCAAGTGTGGTTTTACAGAATTTAATCAATAACTAATATAGTTTTTTCTTTCTGAGTCGAATGGCTTTTTGTTCTATTTGATCTAGTTTTTGTAAAAGACTTGGATCAATTACAGTATTTGCTATAGCGGTTGCAGGAATCTTGGCTATGTTGGTATCCATTGCTATGTTTATGACAGGAAGATTCTTTCCCATCCAGAATTTCATTACCTTGTCTTCTAGTTTATAGTCTCGGAATCCCTCTGGGAATTTTTTGGTTATGTGTAACAGCAAAGTCTTGTCATCAAATACAGCCCTTGGTTCAGAAAGTCTAGTAGAATCAGAATAATTACTTTCAAAAATATTACTGCTAATTTCATCTGATACTATATCCATCTTTGATATCTTTCTAATCAATTCCAAATAGTGTAAAAACTCGTGTGCCAAAATTGCATGTATTGTACCTTTGAGGCCATACGCAACAAGCGGTGCAGTGATTTGTATAATGACATTTAGTTTATCATTTGAAATGACAGGAATTGTTCTTGCAAATAATATGCCATAATCAAAAGAGCCAGAAGACGGATGAGACACAACTATAGATGGCTCCACATATGCAAGAGGAAAGTTGATTCCTGAGGCTTTCTCAATTCTCTGTATCCCAGATAGCGCCACCTCAAATCTTTTTATTATTAGTGAATGAATCTTATCAGGAATCAGTCCATTTTTGTGAGCTTCATGTACTCTAAGTAAAGGATCCAACGGAACAAGATTGAATTCGACTATAATAAAAGCTTGACACAGTGATAAAGATTTCAGATAGTTTGGCCTAGAACAATATATTCGATCAGAATTTGTCATATTCGCTCAAAAAATTCAATCGCTAGTGACTATTTTATGAAAATCAAATGTTGTACACCTGCATACATTTTCAAGCAATATACTCATACTTGGTTCGATGTTAGTTCCAGATACGAGTCGCTTTAGAGGTATTCCACCATCCAATGTCAACAGTGCAGTAAATGACTTGGTATCAATTTTTTTTATCTTGATAGCATAGACTCTTTTTTGGTTTTTCCATGGCAGATTTTCATTCACCGACACAGGCATGTCTTTTAGACTTTCCAACACTTTCAACGCTTCAGGTACGAGATGTTTTTCAGTAGATATATCCAGTAATACGTCTGTCTTGAATTTTATCTGCTCAGTTGGCACCTTTGAGATGACTCGCAAGTTTAGGATGGATATACTACCAAGCCTAATTTTTTTTGGTAATACAATTTTTCTTTTGTGTGGATTTACTAGTTTGACAAAAAATGGTCTTCCATTTCCCAAAACAAGACTAGATTCATCTTCACTTCCTATCCAGGTTATCTTGGCTTGTTGAGCACCAAATTTTTCAAACAAAAACTTGGCAATATGACCTTCGACACTGTTGTATCCAGATATGCCATGAAAGTCACAAACAAAACATCCTTTTCCCTCACATCTATTGCAAGATTCTTGTTTTTGTGGGATTCCTCTTGCTTCTTTTGTATATCTTCCTTGCAGTACCAGTGCTTTTGGTTTTATATCACATTGATCTTTTTTGAAATCAATTGTAAATACGATATCAGGATTTTGATAATCAACCCTAGTTCTAGTTCTCTTTCCAAATTGTTTTCCCATCTCTCTTGTAACATCACTTTTTATCCCCGCAGTACCTCGAAGCTTGAATTTAGAACGTATTATATCATCTCTATCCAAAATAGATGGCTGGAGAATTGCACCAATAAGAAATGTAGAGAATTCATATTCTTTTGACATGTCAAGAATTTTGTTCAAGAATATTCCAAGTTCAGGCATCAAGTTTTTACAAAGATAACATGATTTTGGTTTACTTTGTTTTATGATTTTTCTAATTTTCTCTCCAAGATTTTTATGAGAAACTAGATGCAATTTACTTGCAAACATTCTTCCAATACAATAATCACATAGATGGTACTCTCGTAAAATTTGTCTAGTTTCATCAATTACTGAATCCATCTTGGTTTTTTTCAATAGTGTATCAAATAAACAAAGGTGTTTTAATCCTAGTTATGTTATCTACCAAGGATATAATCTTCTGCAGGTTTCTTTATCTGAGACACTGATGGCTTTGGTAGGACATGTCTGTGCAGCATCAAGGATTTTTTCAGAATGTGCCCCATGTTCATTAATTACTCTAGATTTTGGGTTTACCTTTACGTTTTTCTCTACTCTAAATACAGAGGGCGCGATTGTTTCACAGCTACAACATGCTATACACTTTCCAGGATCAACATTTACAGAAACAGAAATATCATTTTCAATTTGGATAGGCTCAGTCTCAACTTTAACTTCGGCTCGTACTTTTTCATAATAATCCCAGAAGGTTTTTTCATAACGTCTCCAAAAATCTTGATATTCGTTTTCAGCGTATTTTGTATACCTAGTCCAGTCTTCATTTGGATTCCTATCAGAGTGTCTTGCACCCCAAGAATATGCTCCAGAAGTATACCCAGATCTCTTCTTTGATTCTTTGTTATAGTATTTTTCAGAAGACTTTACAACATTCTTGTATTCTGCACGCAGTATCTGATAAGCTTCTGTTACTGTCTTGAATTTTGTGCTTTCTTGATCTGAAGAATTCTTGTCAGGGTGAAATTGTAGAGCAAGTTTCCTATATGCTGATTTTACCTCTTTGATGGAGGCCCCTTCTTGGAGACCTAGTGCTTGATAACACTGGTAGGTATTCAACAAGATATTCTAGTTTATACCATGCAAGATATTTAGGTACATCTTTTTAGAGCACTAGCCCAAGCCCATTTTTCTCAGCATGCCTTGCATCTGTCGGCCCTTGGAAGCTTTCATCATTGTCTTTGAATTCTTGTATGCCTTGAGAAGTTCTTTTACTTCATGTTCTGGCCATCCAGAACCACGTGCAATTCTCTTTACCCTTGATGCGTTTATCAAATCAGGATCAGATTTTTCATCCTTTGTCATGGATTGGATGATAAAGCGCCATTTTTCCATTCGTTCTTCTTGTTGTTCAACCTGATCTTCTTTTACCATGCCAGAAAAGCCAGGCATGTTTTCCAAGATATTACGCAATCCACCCGCCTTTGTAGCTTCTTCAATTTGAAAATAGAAATCTTCCATATTCATTTTTCCATGCGAGATTCTCTTTAGTCTGTCTTCGTTGCCTTCTGTCTCAAGTCTCTTTGCCATATCAAGCAACGCCTGGATGTCACCCATGCCAAGCATTCTTCCCACAAATCGTGTAGGGGAAAACTTTTCAAGATCATCAATTCTTTCACCAGTTCCAATGTACATTATTTGTGCTCCCGTTGCAGCAGCTGCTGCAAGTGCACCACCGCCTTTTGCGCTACTATCCAGTTTTGTTATTATGATACCTCCCACTGGAACTGTCTTGTGAAACGCTTCAGCTTGACTAAAACATTGCTGTCCAATGGTCCCATCAATTATCAGCAATGCAAGATCAGGATTTGCAACAGTCCCAATTCTTGTCATTTCATCAAGTAGATCTTTTTCTTCTTTGTGTCTTCCTGCAGTATCTATTAGAATAACGTCAAAATTTTGCCCCTCAAAATGTTTTAGTCCATTTTTTACGATTTCAGGCGAGTCCTTGTTTCCTTCTTCACCATACACCTCTACATTTGTTTTTTCACACATTGTCTTTAATTGGGTAAGGGCACCAGGTCGGTAGGTATCTGCACCAACAACTGCAACTCTATAACCCTGTCTAGTCAGAAGTTTGGCAAGTTTTGAAGTGACTGTTGTCTTGCCACTACCCTGAATTCCAAGCATCAGGACTTTGTTGACTTTACCTGGTTGGAATACGTATTGTTCTTCAGTTCCAAGTAATTTTGAGAGCTCTTCATATAGAATTTTTACAATGTGATCTTTCCTAGATAGTCCAGGAGGAGGTGTTTCGTTAAGAGACCTCTCCTCAAGATTTTTTGTAATTTGAAAAACAAGTTTTACGTTTACATCAGACTGTAATAGAGATCTCTGGATATCTTTTGAAAGTTCTTTGATTAGACCTTCATCAACTGCCGAAGAGTTTACTATTTTCTTTAATGCGGCTCTAAGGCCTGTCTTTAAACCATCTAGCATTGTTTTTCTAGAATGGCTTCGGTTATTTCAAATCTTCCTCTATAGCCATCCCAGATCTTATTTGCCTGTATCACTCCAATAGGAGAACAAAATAGTGGACAGTCAGTTACAAATGTTTCAGCTTCTCCACCCTCAAAGGCCAAGTTAAAGCCATGCTTGGTTGACAATTTTACAAGTTGTTCTACATCTTGTGGAGTTATTTCTCGTCCTAACCATGTTTGATCTAGACCTGCAGACGTTACACTTGTTATGATAAACTTGAATCCAGAATCTAACAATTCTTGTAGATAGTTTTTTTGATCAGCATGCCAAAGTGGTGATATTATTTCCAGTCCCAGATTATTTCCAATTCTTTCAAAACGTACTCTCTGATAATCACTGAACAGTCCACCATGAACAATACCATCTATTCCAAAATCCTTTTTCGCTTTTTCCAATAGATTTTGTAATTCAAGAGTTTCAGTTTCAGGATCATCTGTACTAGTATGAGATACGATCTGAGGAATTTTCATAGATTTTGCCTGTAAAGATGTAGATGGAATATTCGGATAATGTAACAGAGGACTTTCCTCAGATTTTGGAAATATTGAAACAAGGCATTCTATGTCATGTCCTGCTTTTTTGGCCCGGTAGACTGCATAGGTACTATCCTTTCCACCTGAAAAAAGAGACGCTAGTTTCAATTCAAGATCATAACAAATCCAGTCAATTAATTTTTTTCCAGGTAAGTTACACGCTTTATACAGTCATTGCACAAGGTCAGATTATCCCTAATTGTGATGTCCATATTAGATGCAAGACAAATATGGCATAATCCCTTCATGTATTATACATAGGAGTCATATCGTATAACTTGTTCTATTACTTGAAAAGCCTGGATGCTTCAATACTCATAATCTTCATCATACGGTCAGTTGGCTTTTCTCGTCATCATCAGCATCCAAACTAACTTTTGATTCTTACTATAATAGTTCTATCCATTACTTTCCAATACTCAACGTCTACGCCTTGCAAAACTTTTTCCTTGATTTCATCTTCAATTTGTTGTGCATCAAAGACTTCAAACGACTCAGCATCCATGATCTGGACACTGGTAGGAGTTTTTGAAATTATGGACCCTACTCTTTTGTCAATGAGTGGAACTTGGACTTGAGCACTTACAGGTGAAACATGAGAGTATTTTTTCTTATCAAAGATTCCCACTCCCACAATTCTCGCTTTTGCCGCACCGTGTTTTCCCGGTTTACTTGTATCATATTCAACGATTCTACATGGCTCTTCATTTGGACCGCCTACTGGAAGCAGTATGTAAGAGCCAATTTTCAGTGCACCAAGTTCAGACGGCTTGCTCATCACCAAAACAGAATTTGCTAGAGTATATAACTTTTCTACTATGGTTTAGATTTTTAATTGATCTCTCGAAAAGAGTTTAGAAATTCTATTTTAGTTTCTCAATTACGGACAGATTAAGAAGACTTGTCATCCCAATTCCTTTTCTTTGTACTTCTTTTCTTGTCTTTTCACAGTACTTGTTATCAGCTTGATGTTTGTTATCACTTGTAACTTCAAGAAATACGAGATTTCCCTCATATGGAAAAGTAAATTTTTGAGTCTGAGTGGTAGACAGTTTGAGATTTCCAAGCTCTGCTCTTTGTACTCTATGACGTTTTGCTACAATGAACCCAAGGTCTGACAGATCAGACAATGTATCACCATATTCAAGATAATAGATTGAAACCAAGTTGAGGTTGTCACTAGTCAATCTCTCGAATAACTCGTCATTTTTTGTGAACACAAACGTAGGAGTTGATAGATTACATTTTGCAATCTCACTCATTATTTGTGAACGATTTTTGAATCTAGCAAGAAGATAGGTATTGGAGTGAGAAGGAAAGTATGCACGACCGTCTTCAGAAAATGTAGCCGTTGCAAAATACATGTCATCTATTGAATCAGATTTTTGAAAAGTATTCCTCAAAGTGGTAAAATCGTTATTTTGTAAATATGGCACGCATACATATCCACCCTCTGACGTAGCCCCCGACACAGTATCGAGATTTTCTTTCCTGTTTATATGTAATTTGATCAGTCGAAAATTTAACATTATGATCCAAAATTTTTTAAAAAAATTGAATTATCGATAGTTATTTAATACGAAAAAACTGCGTGAGAAACAGTCCCACGCTAGCTCAGCCTGGTAGAGCTTCCGGCTGTAGTGGTTGGCCAGCGGCTAACCGTCATTCAGCCTATCAGGCTTACAGAAACCGGGTTGTCGCAGGTTCAAATCCTGCGCGTGGGACCATTATCATAAACTTCAAAAAGTCATTTACATAGATACAGTCCATGTCAGAGGATAAAAATTGGTCCACATTAGATGAAGTTGATCAAAAAATAATTAACATCCTCAACAAGAATGCAAGAACACCTTCAAAAGAAATAGCAAGCGAACTGAGAAATTTTGGTGTAGATGTATCAGATAGGACCATCAGAAAAAGAATTGAAAGACTTGAGAAAAACGGAATCATAAAAGGTTACAAAGCAGTGTTGAGTGGAATTTCCTCAAATGATCAGTTTGAAGCATTGTTTCTTAAACTCAAAATAACAAGATCCATGGAAAACACAACAGAGGCAATAAAGAACTACATCAAAACATTACCAAATTATCTTTTTGTTGCAACTGTAGATGGAGATTGGAATATGATAACGGTACTCAGGATAGAAGGAACTGAAAAAAACCCATCGGCAAGAGTGGTGGAAAAATTCTCTGACCAAATAAGTGACTACAAGATGGGCGGGATTCAGATAAAGGATGTCAATCTACTCAACATGTCCATGTTGTTACTTACTTGATTTCAGACAGTTTTGCTGTGTCCAGTGCATTCTTTAATTCATTAATTGAGAATGGTTTTTGAACAAATGCAGTAGAACCAAAACCAATAGTTTTTCTAACACGTGGTGTTGATTTTTCATCAGCAGTTATCAGTATAATAGACATATCAGGTTTTGATTCAAGAAGAGTCTTTGCCACTGCATCTCCTTTTATGTCCGGCAAATCCATGTCAAGCAATACAATCGGGTTTTGTTTCAATTTGACAAGTTTTGTAATAAGGCTAATTCCAGATTTGCCATTTGCCACTGTTTGTATGTCGTCATATCCTAATTGTTGCAGAAAACTTTTGAGTCTCAACAAAATTGCTGGACTATCATCAACTACGACAATTGGCCTTTTCTCTTCAACTATTTCGTATGTATATTTTTGAGCCTCTTCAAATGCATTCATGGCATCATCATAGTGTCCTACTCGAAGAAAACATCTAGCAGCGCACTGGTATGCATAGTTTGAATTATTTTTGTCCTTTTTTGCAAGCTTGAGATAATACTTGCCTGCTTCCAGGAGTTCATCTTTTCTTTCTTTTCCTTGTCTTGATTTGCATTCAGAGGCCAATATGAGGTATAGTCCTGCTTTGTAGCTGTTATTTTTCATCTCCTTTTGAGCAAGATCCAGGAACATGTTGTGTGCCGTCATATTTTGATCATTTTTCAGATAAGTACAAGCTAGATCAAATTTCTCAAGATTCTTTTCCAATTCCAGCAATATACAAGATCTAGTGTAATATTTGATTTGTGTAAAGGAAAACTCTTGACTTGAATTAAGAAAAGAGTAGATAACACACGTATTATAAACAAAAAGAGAGCAGTAACAGAGTGAGCAAGGAGAATCCTAGCGTAGGCATATCACAGCCACCAGTAAACATCCTGTTTAGTCCACTTGATGTTTCAAAAAAAGATGTATGGAGTATCGACGTAGTACGCATTCTAGAAATTTTGATAAAAATCCTTGGCCAGGCAGATAAAAAAGATCTCAGAGTTGCAGGAATTGCAGCATTATCGTCTGCAATGATACACAGGATGAAAGTGGAGAGTATCTTTGCACTACAGAAGGCTGCTATGGAGAAAAGACCGCTCACTCAGAGAGAAGATGTAGATATAGAAGTTATAAACATGCCATACAGACACGAGTCCACATATCCCGTAACACTAGATGAATTGTTATCAGTTCTTGAAAACCTCATTGGAACAATAGCAAACCCGCGTTCAAGTAGACGTCAGTTAGAATTTGAGCCTGTTGAGGCGCCTAATTTTGATGATTATTTCATCTCCCTTGAGAAGATAATAGGACAATACGAGGAATTGATAATGAGTAAGATAAAAACCGCAGGCTATGGCTCCTTTAAGAGCATAGTATCAGAACTTGAGCTTATTGACGTAATCAGATGCTTCTTTGCCATCCTGTTTTTGGCAAGAGATATGAAAGTGGATCTTGAGCAGACAGAAGACGATATTATAGTCTCAATGATAAAATAGAAATTTACAATCAGATCAACACTAAGTAGGAATTTCATTTAAGTATACTCCAACCTACCTTGATGTGGTAAATGGGAAAGATAGAAGACGATGATGCAATGGCAAGACTAGAGGCAGCGCTATATTCTGCAGGAAGGCCACTAACCATAGAGGAATTGATCAAGGCGTCCGGAACCGAGTCTAGAACCAAGACTTTGGCTCTCATGACAAACCTAGTGAAAAAGACAAAAGCTGTTTTCAAGGCAATTGAGGTTGCCAGTTTGCCAGACGGATCTTATGTATTTCAGCTAAAGCCAGAGTTTAACACTGTAATTAGGAAATATGCATCAAAACCACTTTTGCCTACTGCCACACTCAAGACATTATCATATATTGCATACATGCAGCCTGTTTCTTCAAAGAGACTGGTAGAGGTAAGAGGATCTGGAGTATACATGCATCTGAAACTATTGCACCAACTTGACTATATCGAACATCAAAACGTTGGGAGGCTAAAGATTTACAATACCACTGAAAAATTCCAGAAATATTTTGGCATACAAGGAGACAAGGATCTTCTTAAACAGAAACTCTTTACAAAAGTAAGAATTCCAACCCAGGCCATAATGCAACAGCCCGAAATATCTGCCGGACCTTTGGCTCAACCAAGTCAATAATTGGTTCAAAAATAGTGGCTCTACCTGTAAATGGTATAAATTAGAGTTACTTTATCGAATCAACATGAAGAAATCTGTGGAAAATCTTGCAACAAGTAAGATTACTGGCGGTAGAAGATATCCACTAAGATCAAGACGAAAATATGAAATCGATAGATATTCTGTAGAGGCAGTACCAGGCGAACAAATAACTGTAACACGTAAGACCAGAGGAGGAAATCAAAAGACTTCTTTGAAGACAACAGATCTTGTCAACTTGACTGTTCCAGGTTCCAAAGTTAAGAAACTAAAAATTCTCAAGGTGTTAAAAAATCCATCAAACAAAGACTATGAAAGACGTGGAGTAATTTCCAAAGGTGCAATATTAGAAACAGAAGCAGGTCAATGTAAAGTAATTTCAAGACCTGGTCAAGACGGCGTAGTAAATGCAATCTTGATAAAGTGATAAGATGAAGGATTACGAACACGTCGTAATCTGGCTTGATTATTTCAACAAAACAATCTCAAAGAAAATGGGTAGAAGAGTATCTCGTGAAAAAAGCATCTTTGATCCATCGTTGAATGAATTAATTGCTGCATCAAAAGCAGCAGGATTAGAGCCCACAGAGACAAATGATCAAGTGAGATTTCCAAGAAGGCCATATGTAAGGTCGGGATACATCACACTTGCAAAAGCCCAGCCAAAATCCAAAATGATTTCTGCAATTTCTGAGAAGCTAGTTTCAAAAAGAGCCAAACAATCAAAGTAAATATCGTTTATAGCTTGCAGCTAAAGTAATTTTGACAGAACTCTATTGATACGAGTATTGGTTTGAGAATTCAATTGCAGGAGGTAGGCGAAGTATTGCATCTAGCGAGTAGCGGTAGAGTCATCATTAGACTCACAAAACATCTAAGAGACAACCAGATAGTAGTAGACAGCTCTGGGGTCAAAGTCGCCAAAGTATCAGAAATGATAGGTCCTGTTGATGCACCATATGCGTCGGCAGTTCCGCTTACCAACAATATCAAAAAACAAATCGGAAAGAAGGTTTTCATCGTCGAAGAAACTCCTGTGATGAGACCAAAAAGATTCAAAGGAAATAGAAGAAGATGACCACAATACCAGAATTACAAACAAATGGCCCGGAATGTCGTTCTAATCTAATTGACGACATTCACAGTGGCGAGAAAATTTGTTCTGGCTGCGGATTGGTCGCAATGGAACAGATGCCAGATTATGGAACTGAATCAAGAGCAACAAATCCTGAAGAAAAAATGAAGTTGACACGAGCATCAGGACAGACAAGTTATGCACAACATGACTTGGGAATCAGGACAGAGATTGCAATGGGAACAAAAGACTTCAGTGGAAGAACAATATCAAGCGATGTTGCAAATCAGATGTACAACCTAAGAAAATGGCAGACTAGGATAAGGGTTGCATCTCCAGAAGAACGAAGACTTGCAAATATTCTAGCAAAGATAGGAGAGACATGTCATGTCCTGTCATTGCCAAGAAACGTTATCGAGTCAGCATCCATGATATATAGAAACTTTCAGGGACAGGCAGATGCAAAAGGCAAGTCAGTTGCGTGTATGTCTGCTGCAACAATTTACATGGCATGCAAACAATGCGATGTTGTAAGATCCCTTGATGAGATCTGTGCTGCAACTGGAAGTTCAAAGGAAGAAAAGCTCAATGTCAAACTAACGGCAAAATACTATAGAACACTTGTAATGGAACTTGGTTCTAAAACAGCACCCGTTGTAACTCTTGAAAAATACATATCAAAAATAGCAAATCTGGCAAAACTTGAAGTTCGTGTAGAAAGACTTGCTGCTGAAATTGCAGAAAAGACATCTGATCACAGTCTTGCAGATGGCAAGGCACCAAATGGGTTGGCTGCTGCATACCTATACATAGCATCAACACTGCTGGGACAGAGCATCCTTCAAAGAGATGTCTCAAGTGTTGCAGGAATAACAGAGGTCACCATAAGAAACAGATGCAAGGAAATTCTCACAGCATACAAGATGAAAGTGACATTACGACAGTCGTTAGTTAAGAACTAACCCTTTCTCTTATTTTTAATTTCATGTTTGTAAATAACCTCAATGTGTAATTTCATAATGATAAAAAATTCCTTCAATTTAAAAAAATCATTCAAAATAATAAATTCTTGCTGCGATCTTTGTGCTATATAGATCATATACATCACATAGGACAGACATTTAACTATGAGATTTAGACGAGATATATGGCAAAATGGCTATCTTGGATAAAATCAAATGATAAAGAAATCATTGCAATACTAAATGATCTTGCAAATAAAGCAGAAGAATCTGCAAAGTTATTGGTAGAACTGTTTGTAAACTTTGATAAATTAAATGAGATTCAATCTCAGATTGAAACAATAGAAAAAGAAGCTGATAAATTAACACACTCGGTCTTTGAGGAACTAAATAAGACATTCATAACTCCATTAGACCGAGAAGACATATCAAGAATAGCATCAAAGACAGACGATATCATAGATTACATTGACGGAATAGTTGGAAGAATCATTGGTTTTAAGATAAAGTCACCCCCGCCATATATGCTTGAAATTGCAAAAGAAATTCACAATTCCACAAAAGAGATCAACTTGATGATTACAAGATTAAACAAGGTAAAGGCAGACAAATCATTAATCGAACATTGTCGGGCCATAAATGAACAAGAACATCGCGTTGATGCAATTTACCGTAAAGCCATAGGAGAGTTATTTGAAACTACAGAAGTTATTAACATAATCAAGATGAAGGATACATACGAGGCACTAGAACATGCCTCAGACAGGTGTCTTGATGTTGCCGATTCCATTGAGGACATTGTTCTCAAATACACATAGGTATTTTCATGATTGAAATAGCAATTGGAGCAATTGTAGTAGCACTAGTTTTTGATTTTCTCAATGGGTTCCATGATGCAGCAAACTCGATTGCAACAGTGGTTGGAACAAGAATTTTGAGGCCATTGCATGCAGTCACCTTGGCAGCGGCTGCGAACTTTATTGGTCCATTCCTATTTGGAGTTGCAGTTGCCACAACAATTGGAAAAGGAATCATAAATCCAGATTTTGTAACACTGAACATAATAATTGGTGCCTTGGCAGGGGCCATAGTTTGGGATGTCATAACATGGTTACTAGGATTACCTACCTCTAGTAGTCATGCATTGGTGGGTGGAATCATAGGAGCAGGAATTGCAGGAGCAGGTTCTCAAGTGATAATATTGGATGGAATTCAAAAGGTAGGAATAGGAATTCTAGTCTCGCCAATAGCAGGTTTTGCTGCAGCATTTGCAATGGGATTAGCTATAATGACAGTATTTGCAAAGGCAAAACCACATGCAGTAAACTCTGCATTTGGAAGACTGCAGCTAGTTTCTGCCACATATTTTTCCTTGACCCATGGAGCAAACGATGGACAAAAGACAATGGGTGTCATTGCATTGATTTTACTAACTCAAGGTGTAATTACAAAGTTTAGTGTTCCATATTACGTGATAATAATGGCTGCACTAGCAATAAGCCTTGGAACTTTCTTTGGAGGATGGCGCATAGTAAAGACAATGGCAGTAAAGATTACTCAGCTTAGACCATATCAGGGGTTTGCTGCAGAAACAAGTGCAGCCAGTATACTTGCCACTCTTGCATGGCTTGGCATTCCTGCAAGTACTACACATGCAATTTCTGGAAGCATAATGGGAGTGGGAGCAGTAAGAAGAAT
>JAKEIJ010000037.1 GCA_022545805.1 Nitrosotalea sp.
CACTGAAGGTAAGACTGATGATGATCTGCGTAATCTGGTAAATTCTAAACTTGGGGGTTCTACAAAACCCGATCAAGATACTACAAAACAATAAGCAACGATCTCAACAAATTTAAATATAATATACCGTGAGACATATCGGTTAAGATTGACTAAAATCGATCCTTGGCAAAATGCTCTCAAGCAACTTGCAGATGCCGCAAAAATTTTGAAAATCGATGCAGGTATTCATGAAATGCTTGCAAGTCCAAAAAAAATTCTAACAGTTTCACTGCCCGTAAAGATGGATGATGGTAGAATCAAGGTATTCACAGGATATAGATCACAACATAATGACTTTAGAGGTCCACACAAAGGAGGAATAAGATATCACCCAGATGTTTCAATCGAAGAAGTAAAAGCACTCTCAATGTGGATGACTTGGAAATGTGCTATTGTTGATGTTCCATTTGGAGGCGGTAAGGGAGGAATAATCTGTGATCCAAAAAGACTCTCAGCTGGAGAAAAAGAGAGACTCACACGAAGATATGCATATGCAATATCTGAAATCATTGGACCAGGAAAAGACATCCCAGCACCTGATGTGTATACAACTGGAAAAGAAATGGCTCAGATAATGGATGTTTATAGTATGATGCACGGACAAGCAGAGCCTGGTGTTATTACAGGAAAACCAATTCCAACTGGTGGTTCTCTTGCAAGAAATGTAGCTACTGGTCTAGGTGTTGCTTATTGTGTAAGAGAAGGTGCAAAGAAGATCGGACTCAAGCTAAAGGGCGCCAAAGTTGTAATCCAGGGCTATGGAAATGCTGGAACATTTGCAGCAGAATATGTTGAAAAAATGGGTGCAAAGATTATCGGAGTAAGTGATTCTAAAGGTTCTATAATTAATCTAAAAGGACTTGACTCAAAGAAAGTTCTTGAATACAAGACTAAACATGGCAGTGTTGTTGGCTATCCTGGAAGCAAAAAGGTCTCAACAGAAGAGCTTCTTACTACTCCATGTGATGTTTTGATACCTGCGGCACTTGAGAATCAGATAACTCCACAGGTTGCAAGAAACATTAAATGTAAAATAATTGCAGAAGCCGCAAACGGTCCTACTACTCCAGAAGCAGATGATGTTTTATTTAAAAAGAAAATAATGGTCATTCCAGACATCTTGGCAAATTCTGGTGGTGTATGCATATCATATTTGGAATGGGTGCAGAACTTGCAAAGATATTACTGGACATTTGATGAAGTTGCAAGTAAGATGGAACACCACATTGTACGTGGTTTCAATGATACATATGCACTTTCAAAGAAACATAGTGTCGACATGAGAAAAGCAAGTATGGTACTTGCAGTTGGCAGAGTGTTGGAAGCATTTGAAGCACGCGGCCTCTGGCCATAGAAATACCTAATACTTGATATCGTGATAATGTTCTATGAGCAAGGCTTTTGTGGCAATACATTGTGAAACTGGAAAAGAAAATCCAATAATTAGAAGACTAATGGAAATTAAGGGTGTATCAGAGGTCACAGGGACCTTGGGTCTTTATGATATCATAGTAAAAATAGATGCGTCAGATTCTCTGATGCTTGAAAAAATAATTACAAAAGAAGTACGAAAAATTCCGCATGTATTGACTACCATGACCTTGATGGTAATCTAGAACTTATCTAATTCTCTCTAAACACAGTCTTTTATCTTCATGGTATATTCGCAAGACGGAATTTTTTTCAAGAGATTTTAACAATTATAGAATTCCGCCTTTTTTAGTCATTCTAATCTTTTTGATCTTGTACACTTTATTGGATTCATTAACTCCTGTTATGCGTACTCTTTCTCCATTTTTGAATACTGTCAACTCTTTTCAATTGATAGTATCCGGTACAATTGATAAGCACGTTCTATAGTTTTTATAAATAATATGTATTATATGGTGAATAATTTATGGTTTGTAATCTAGTTTACACTGGTTGTTAGAGAATAAAAATTAAAGAAATTCGAGTTTAGGATGTACTAAATGAACTTCCACAAGAGCAAGATTTGGTTACATTTGGATTGTTAATTTTGAATCCAGCACCCATTAGGCTCTCGATGTAGTCAATATTTGCACCCTTGAGATAGTCGACACTGTAACTGTCAATTACCATCTTAACACCATTTTCTTCGATTACAAGATCGTCTTCTTCAGATGTCTTTTCAAATCCCATTCCATAGGATAATCCTGAACATCCTCCGCCTTGTACGTAGACGCGCAGAAACTGTGGCTTTTCGGCTTCTTCTGCCATGAAAGCAATTACTTTTTCTGCAGCTTTTGGTGTAATTGTGACCAATTTTGTGGTCTGTGTATTACTCATGAACTAATTCGTGCTTTAAATTATAATAATCTTTTCATACCTGACATAATAGGAATTAAAGATTAGGTGGAGCTTACTTTTTTGACTTGTTTACAAAAGCCGTCATTCGCTCTGCTCTGTCTGGATGAGTAAAGCACAAGCCCCATGTGTACAGTTCTAATGCAAGACCTGTGTCAATGTCTGAATTTCTTCCCTTGTTTATTGCAATCTTTGACATTCTTACTGCCATTGCAGAATTCTGAGCAATCATCTTTGCAATATTGTTAGTCTCTTCCATTAATTTTGCAAGTTCAACTACTTTGTTTACCAAGCCCATTTCTTTTGCTTCATCTGACTTGACAATCCTTCCTGTAAAGATCAGATCTTTTGCCTGAGATATTCCAATAGTTCTTTGCAATCTCTGAGTTCCTCCCCATCCTGGACATACTCCTATTGTTACTTCTGGTTGTCCCATTCTTGCAGTATCTGCAGCTATTCGGATGTCACATGCAAGTGCAAGTTCACATCCTCCTCCAAGTGCAAACCCATTGATTGCTGCAATTGTTGGCTTGCTACAATTTTCTACCGTATAAGTCAAAAGATGACCAAGTTTTGCATAGGTCTCTGATTCTATAGGTGTGATTGTTGACATGTATGCAATGTCTGCACCTGCAGAAAATGCCTTGTCTCCTTCTCCTGTGATAACTACGACCTTTACTGCATCATCTCCTTCAATTTCTTTGAATACTTTGATGATGTCATTTGCAACATCCATATTCATTGCATTGAGCTTGTCAGGTCTGTTTATCCTGATTGTGCAAATTCCTTCTGATTTTGAGACATTAACTAGAGACATGTCAAAACTCCAAATAATGAGGAAATTAAACCTTATTGGGTTTGTGTTTTCCCCATTGGTGTAGGGCAGATGCTGCTGCAACCCAATTTCGGATGTCGTCATACACTGGAACGTTGTGTTTCTCAATTAGTCCTGAGACTTTGGCTGTGTATGGACCACCATTTCCACCAACAAGCAATGGCTTTTTGCCTTGTTTTGAGAACTCTCCCAAATAATCAATTATTGTCTCTTCGAGTGGATCGTCTTGAAAGACAAACCATGGCATGACAATGTCGATGTTTGGATCGTCCATGAATTTTTGGATGGAGTACCTATAGTCATCAGCATTTGCTCCGCCTGTGACATCTGCTGGATTTCCATTTCCTATTACATATGTGGGAGGATAATGTTCTTTCATTTCCTTGAGTGTTGCTTCTGTTACTTTGCCAAGTTCTAATCCATATTTTTCAAATTGGTCTATTGCACCAATCATTGGTCCTGCACCATTGCTGACAAGGGCCACTCTTGGACCCTTTGCTGCTGGTTGCCATGCTAATGCTTTTGTAACTGAAGCAAGTTCTTGATAACTCTCCACTGAAACTATTCCAGCTTGTTTGAATGCTCCTTGGATTATTGCATTAGAGCCTCCAAGTGAACCTGTATGTGATGCTGCTTGCTTTGCTCCAAGTGCAGTTCTTCCACTCTTCCAGATTACTATTGGCTTGTGCATTTCTTTCATGACACGTTTTGAAGTCTCGATGAATTTTCTACCATCTCCAAAACCTTCTACATATAGTGCAATTACTTTGGTTTGAGGATCGTTTGCCAAGTACCAGATCATGTCTGCCTCATCTACATCTGATCTGTTGCCATAGCTGACCATCTTTGATAGTCCAAATGAATCTGCAGTCTCAAGGAAACTAATTCCCATTGTACCGCTTTGTGATAACAATGCTACTGGTCCGAGTTTTGCACGAACCATTCTCTCTTGGCCTTGGAATGCACAGTCTAGTCTATTGGCTGCGTTAAACATACCAATACAGTTTGGACCAATTATTCTGATCTTGTGTTGTTCTGAGAGGCTCTTTATTTGAGATTCAAAGTCTGCTCTCTCTCCTCCTAGTTCTTTTCCTCCTCCTGATACAATCACGACATTGTGGATTCCTTTCTTTGCACATGATTCAAGAACTGGTGGTGTAACTGATAGATCAACACATACAACAACCAAGTCAACTTTCTCTGGAATTGCTTCGATTGATGGATAACATTTCAATCCTAAAATTTCCTCTGCTTTTGGATTAATTGGGTATACTTTGCCTTTGTAGTCATGTTTTGCAATGCTGTCAAGAACCGAATTTCCTACTTTGCCAGGAGTTGCAGATGCACCAACTAATGCGACTGATTGTGGTGTAAAAAATGTCTCCATGAATTCGATGTTTGGTTTTGCTGTTGAAATTGCATCTTTCTTGATCTCTTTTCTTAAGATTATCTTTGCATCAACTACATAGTATGACTTTGGATAAACTACGATTGGATTGAAGTCAATACTGTCAAAGTAGTTTGCATTGTCTACTCCAACCTTGCCAATTTGAACAATTGTTTTTGCAAGCATGTTCAAATCAATTGGCTTACTGCCTCTGTATCCTTGAAGGATCTTTGCACCCTTCAATTCTGTAAGCATTGACTTTGCATCGTCTACTGTGATTGGTAGCATTCTAAATGCCACATCTTTGAATATCTCTGTTAGTACTCCTCC
>JAKEIJ010000038.1 GCA_022545805.1 Nitrosotalea sp.
AAAAGAGATTTTACTTTATTTCTTGAGAAAGTTTATGATCTCTTGATAATTTGGTTCTATCAATGGATTGTCGGAAACCCATTTGTAGACTATGTTTCCACCCTCATCTACGATGAATACAGATCTTTTTGCTGCATCATATCCCTTTACGTGCAACAAGTCAGGCATTAGTATATCATAATCTCTTATTGTCTGACTCTTGTAGTCTCCAAGTACTGGAAAATTAAGATGCTGAGATTCTGCAAATGCTTTATTTGCAAATGGACCATCATTACTAATTCCTATTACTTGAGCACCAAGCTTTGATATCTGATTCCACTCATCTCTGAAGGTACACATTTCCTTTGTACATACAGGAGAACTTGCGGCTACAAAGAATGAGAGAACTACTTTTTTTCCTTTAAACTCATCTAGGCTTCGCATTTTTAATTCTGTATCTACCAAGGTAAAAGGCGGTGCTTTCTGTCCAACGTTTACCATAAAGTAAGTTTTGATATTGTCATATATCAATCATTTTAGAAATTAAAACAGTCGAAACTCATTGATATGTAATATTGAAGATATTATTTAATTTCAAAGAAATTATTGAAAAATTTGTTGCCAATGAAAATTATGATCGTATAATGTGCATAGATTTTTATACTCTCCGACTGGCTTGTTAGCTACTTTGGTAGGAGAAGCTGCTAGTAGTTTCAGTCCAATCTTATTGTTGTTTACATTTGCAATTGTCGCAACAGGGCCAACCTTGATTCTTTCTAGGATGATCGCTCCAAGACGTACTCCTAATCCAGTCAAGTTCCTGCCTATGGAATCTGGCCAAGTCCCACAAGGTGAGGGACGTACTCATTTCATGATGCAGTATTACTCATTTGTCTTGATGTTTGTTGTATTTGACGTAGCATCGATCTTTTTGTATGCCTGGGGAAGCAGCATCCTTGATTTGCCAAAGTCCGCAACTCTCCCAATCATAGGCTTTCTTGCAATAATTTTTGCCGCATTTGCCTTTGCGTTGTATCAAGCAGGGAGGAAGAACATTTGGTAACTTTTAAATCGAATATAACAAGGACTCGGGATAGGGAAGAAAAATGCTAAAGGAACTAGTCAACCAAGAAACAGCACCGCACGCTACTAATGTACTAGTTGGAAAACTTGGTGATATTCTTGTTAAAGCAGTAGGAAAACCGTTTGATATGGCGATAAACTGGGGCAGGATTTACTCATTATGGCCAGTACACCTTGAGACTGCATGCTGCAGTGTAGAATTTGGTGCTGCCTCAAGTCCTAGATATGATGTTGAAAGATTTGGTATTATCGAAGCATTTGGTTCGCTAAGACAATGTGATCTAATAGTTGTCATGGGAACAATTACTAGAAAAATGGCTCCTAGATTGAGAATGGTGTATGATCAGATGCCTGATCCAAAATATGTTATAGCAATGGGAGCATGTGCAATAACTGGGGGATTATACTTTGACTCATATAATGTACTACCTGGAATTGATGGGGTTCTTCCAGTTGATGTTTACGTTCCGGGATGCCCCCCTAGACCTGAAACACTAATCCAAGGCTGTATGTTACTTCAAGAAAAAATAAAACGGACGAAGGCTAAATAACAATGAGCTCTGGAACTGACAAGGACGTAGAAGTTAAAGATACTGCAGAGGAGCATTCTACAAATTCTGAAAATACTAAACCAGATTCCATGTCAAAAGATGAAGCAAAAAAGTTCTATGAAGAAAAAGGATTAGATTTATCACCGGATGTTCCTGTCAAACCAAAACCAATTCCTGCATTTGAAAAATCTTTGGCAGACAAAGTTTCATCAAAATTTGGCGATAAGATAAGTGTAGACTATGTAAGAGCTGACAGAATTAGAGTAACTGCTAAAAGAGAAAATATTGTAGATGTTGCTAAATTTATACGGGATGAACTAAAGTATGATCACGCAGAATCTGTATCTGGAGTTGATTATCCAGATTCAAGTGAAATCGAAGTCATTTATCATCTAGGATCATATACTGATGAAAAACTTGGAAGACAAATTTTTGCCCTTGCAACTAGAGTTCCAAGAGAAGATGTTCCAAACCCAGGTTCGGATTCCACAAGAACTCCGTCATTACGTGATGTGTTCTATAGTGTAGAATTTCATGAACGAGAGTGTTTTGAAATGTTTGGCGTTTACTTTGAAGGTCATCCTGATATGAGACGATTGCTTTTGCCAGAGGACTGGGCAGATATACCACCATTTAGAAAGGACTTTAAGATTAAAGGGCGATAAGATGACAACACAACTACCTCCAGGAATGCATATTGAAACTGTTGACGAAAAGATAATGACACTCAATGTAGGTCCTCAGCATCCAGGTTCTGGACATATGAGATTAATAATCAAAGTAGATGGTGATTACATTGTTTCTTGTGATCCTGATCCGGGTTATGTACACAGGGGCGAAGAAAAAATGGCTGAATATAGAAATTATATTCAAAACATTCCCCATCTTGAAAGACCTGTAATACACGACTCTTCCAATATTTTGTATCCGTATTGTCTTGGAGTGGAAGAATTATTGGGAATTGAAGTTCCAGAAAGAGCAAAATACATTCGAGTCATTGCTGCAGAACTAAATCGCTGTATCTACATTTTGTATTGGTTAGCTATCTATGGAATATTTCTTGGTCACTCTACAATGTTCATGTGGCCAGCAGGCGATAGAGAACTTTTCATTGACTTGTTAGAAGCAATGTCTGGTGCAAGAGTAACTCATGCATATCTTGTACCTGGTGGAGTAAGAAATGATTTACCATCTAACTTTGAAGAAAGATGTTTACGTCAAGTTGAATATTTTGAAAAGAGACTCAGAGAATATGAAGCCATATTTTATCAGAATCCTCTCTTAAAGGCAAGAACTGAAGGAAGTGGAATTTTATCCAGAACTGATGCTATACGACTTGGTACTACAGGTTCTGTACTCCGAGCATCAGGTGTTGATTTTGATGTAAGGAAAAAGGAACCATATGATGTCTATGAAAACTTGGACTTTCAAACAATAGTGATGAAAGAAGGTGACTCTTACGCACGATCTAGAATACCTTATCTTGAGATGTTTGAGAGTTGTAGAATCATAAAAGATGCACTGAAAAAGATGCCAAAATCAGGCTCTGTGCGCACAAAATTAAAACCAAATCCAAAAGGTGGCAATGACGAGGTTTATCGTAGAGTTGAATCTGGAAGAGGTGCAATTGGATACTATATCGTATCAAACAACCGACCTGAACCTTATCGAGTAAAGATAAGCGTTGGCTCGTTTAGAAATTTGATTTGTATGCCATATTTGCTAAAAGGTGAAAAACTAGGTAACATGCCAGCAGTTTACTGGGGTCTTAATTATTGGCCTGTGGAGGCAGATAGATAAATGTCAACTATTGCACCACAGTTTCGATTAAGTCGATTCATTGGTTCTTTATTTGATTTAATATTCTGGGTCATTCTGATCTTCAGTCTAGTTGGATTACCAATAGTCTTCATTGTACTATTCTACATCAAACTGCCAGTAATCAATGGTCAATTGATGACGCCTTACTTGGCAATGACTTGGATGGCAGATCCGTCACGTACTCTTCCAATTGTCAAAAGTTTCATGCATACTACTATTTTCAGAGTAATGGCATTTCCAGGATTTGGATTTGCAGCTCTTCTTGCAGCTGCAACAATATTTGTTGAAAGAAAATTCCTTGCAAAAATGCAGCTTAGAGTTGGTCCACTCTATTGTGGAAAAATAGAAGGAATACTACAATTGATGGGTGATGGGTTTAAGCTAATGAGCAAAGAGATCATCATTCCTGCAAAAGCGGACAAGCCAATTTTCTGGCTTGGTCCATTGTTGTTTGTAGGCACAGCAGGTGCATTTGTTGCACTAATTCCAGTTGCTCCTGGATGGGTAGTTGCAAATCCGAGCGTTGGACTTTTGGCAGTATTTGCAGTCATCGGCTTTTTCCCAATAATTGCAGTACTTACTGCATGGGCAGCAAATAGCAAGTGGACGTTCATTGGTGGTCTCAGAGCACTTCACCAAATGGTTGCATTTGAAATTCCATTGATTCTCTCACTTCTTGGAGTTGTGATATTATCTGGAAGCCTGAATCTTTCACAAATTGTCCAGTCACAAGAACACTTTTGGTGGATAGCATTTCTCCCAATTGGTGCTATAGTATTTTTCATTACAATATTGGCAGAACTCGAAAGAATTCCATTTGATCTTCCAGAAGCAGAAAGTGAAATTGTTGCAGGATGGTTAACAGAATTCTCTGGAATGATGTATGGATTAATCCAACTTGGAACTTATTTGAAATTATATGCATTTGCAGGATTGTTCACGGTTCTATTCCTTGGTGGTTGGAATGGTCCAATGGTTTGGCCTCCGTTCCCACAAGATATCATCACTCAAGGAATTACAATTGGCCCTGTAACTGCACACTTCCCTGGATTACCACTATTTGATCAAGAGATGCTCAATGGTACGTTGTGGTTTGTTATCAAGACTGTTGGAGTTATACTCTTAATTTTGTTACCTCGTGGAGTTTTCCCAAGAGTTAGAATTGATATGATATTGCATACTGGTTGGTACAAATTGATCGGTCTTGCATTCATTAACATCTTTATAGCTCTCGGATTGCTATACGCAGGTGTCTTGGGACCCGGAGGATTATTGCATTGAGTAATGTAATTGGAATAATACGTGCACTAAATTCCGGTGTAAAACATCTTGCAGTAAAGCGATTTACATTACGATATCCTGAACAGAAATTAAAATTTGTAGGTGATGGCTTTCAATTCAATCCAGAGACTGGAGTTGGAATAGCTGGGCTACGAGGTAGACACATACTATTTCATGAGCACTGTACTGGTTGTCAGCTTTGCTCAGTAGCATGTGAGGGAAT
>JAKEIJ010000039.1 GCA_022545805.1 Nitrosotalea sp.
GTTTGTATTTTTGATTTGATATATTATATTTTTTGTATTGTACAATGGCATCAACTGTAACACCAAATTTTTTCATTGTAGCAATGGTAGAATCAAGATATGGTTTTGATACTAAATCTCCGTCTATTTCTAATGTTATACCATTTTTCATTTTAGGACCAGCAATCAAAAGCGCGGAAATAAATTGACTTGAGATTGAACCTGCGATGTGAGTAACTCCTCCATCTGATATGCCTTTTACAGTTACAGGCGGTTTGCCATCTGTTGATGTACATTGTACTCCTAGTTGTTTTAGAGCATCAAGAAGTGGTTGCATTGGTCTTTTTTTCAAACTAGAGTCACCAGTGAGTGTTATAGTTTTATCCGAAAGAGAAGCAATCGCAGTAGAGATTCTTATTGTAGTACCTGAATTTGATGCATCAATTTCCAAGGTCTGTGGATTTATTTTTTCACTACCTTCAATTGTTACAATGGAACCATTGACTTCTATTTTTGCTCCAAATGACTTACACGCATTAACTGTTGCAAGTGTATCTCTTGAAAGTAGAACATTTCTTAGTGTACTTTTTCCATTGGCAAGTGAGGCCAGAAAGATTGCACGATGAGAATAACTCTTGTTTGGAGGACATGATATTGTTCCTGATAGGGTAGATTTTCTGACCTTACACTTCATGGACTTCTGCCTTCTTGTTGTTTATTGGTGATACAATGATGCTTCCTTCCAAAGATGAAAATACTTTTTTTATGCTTGACATTCTATCATTTTTTACCACTGCTGCTATTGATGGTCCATTGCCAGACACTGATGCTCCTAGTGCTCCGTTGTCTAATAGATCGGTTAGAATTTTTGGCTCAGATCCTAAAATGGCAGATGTTGCAAGACCATTGAGTATCATTGCATTCCAATAGTCTGACTTGTTTGCAAGATCCCATGCCTGTGAAAAAACCCCATTTAGAGTCTTTAGTTTTTTTACATTGCCTCTTCTTCTAGACGCTGGGATGAAAATTACTGCAGTCAAATCTTCTGGCGCCTTTTCTGATTTTATTATTTTTATGCCAGAATTATCTGTCACTACAAATCCTCCAAAGTAGCATGCACATGCATCATCAAAAGCGCCGGTTATGCTCACCTTTGATTTGATAGATGCGTGTACTCCATCTCTTAAAATGTCAAGATCACTTGCTTTGGGTCTGAATATTTTTGCACATGCAAGTGATATTACTGATGAAATCGCGCTTGAACTCTTTAGTCCATATCCTGAAGGAATTTCTGATTTTACAAAAATTGTTATCTTGTTTTTCTCAAGATCTGATTTTGGAACTGATGTTTCTACAACATTTCGTATCAGTCGTGAACTAAGGTTTGATTCCTTGTTCTCAAATATTATGCCCTTTCCAGGCTGGGTTTCTACCGTTGCCTCTATTCCAAGTGAAATTCCAAGTGTTGCGCCCTTGCCCGTAGCAATGGCATTTACGATTGACACTGCACCATGCATGCTTGCTTTTACTTTCATCACTAAAATCTCCCAAGAAGGGTTAATTTCATAGCTTCGTATGGGGCTGGTTTGCCAGTCCAGATCTCAAATGATTTCATTGCTTGAGCAAGAAGCATTTCCCACCCATATATGATGGTCGCACCTTGATTCTTTGACTGTTCAATCAATGGTGTCTCTACGGGAACGTATACAATGTCATAAACTATGGACTCTTTAGTAATGTTCTTTGTAGATATGGGACAGCCAATTCCCTTTAGTCCTACTGAAGTGGCATTTACTACAAATTTGTATTTGTCCGTAACTTCGCCTGCGGATTGGAGATCAAGATAATTTGATTCCAATCCCAAGTCTTGAGCAAATCTAATCAATTCTTCTGCTCTCTCACGGGTCCTGTTTGTAATAGTGATCCTGCGAACTTTTTCTTTTGCAAATCCAGCTATTATAGCTCGTGCAGCCCCCCCAGCACCTATCAGCAAAACATCAGAGTCTTTGACATTGATGTTTCTCTTTTTTATTGGGTCCAAAAACCCATCTACATCGGTATTGTAACCTTTGAGATTGCCATTTTCATTAACTATTGTATTTGTAGCTCCTACTAGTTTACATTCTATATCTGAATCATCAAGAAATTTCATCATGTCAACTTTGTGGGGAATTGTAACATTGAATCCGGAAATGTTTATTTTTTTAAGTGATTCAACTCCATACTCTAGTTCCCCTTTTGGAATTCTATATGCGATATATGTGCAATCAAGACCTAAAAATAGAAAAGCCGTATTATGAAGTGCAGGTGAAAACGAATGATCTATTGGGTCTCCTATGAGTGCATAGGTCTTGGTCATTGTTTTCTACTTGGTGAATCGTGATTTAAGCGATTAGGGGAAAAGGTGAAGATATGTGAAATTTTTAAATTCCATACTTGTCACTAGAATAGATTTTCTTGAGTTTTGAGCCGCATTTTGGACAGGCTGAATCTTGATGTCTGGTACCGCAGTGCAGGCAAACATAATTGCCTCTAGACGTTCTAGTTGTCCTAGTTGAGCTATACTGGTATATGACTATGAATGCAAGAGCTGCAACCCAGACCAGTATCAAAAACAA
>JAKEIJ010000040.1 GCA_022545805.1 Nitrosotalea sp.
GTTTGGTTTACATATTTTTTAGTCAATATTGTAGAATAAAGAAAAAATATCTGGATGAAGAACTTGCAAAATATTTCTCTTTTTATGAAACTGAAATATTATGATATTATGATATTATGAAAGTAGCAAACCCTTTGAGTTTTTTCATACCCGAATTAAAGAGAAACTGGTAATGAAATGATTTGATAGAACATAGAGAGCGAGAGAGATATCATATACAATGTGGATGAAGGGCTTTCTATACAGTTTTAGCTTTCTTTATGCTTGGATAGACCACCTTCATGAGAAAGATCCAACTTATCACCAGGCCAACATGATAAGTAGCTATTCTCCATCCGATAACGATATTCCATTGAAGACTATTTTTGGCTGCCTCAAATGTCAAGCTATTCAAATGCCCCAGATATGCCCAGATCGAAAATTCAGTTAGGCCAGAACCTCCAATAGTAATTGGTAGATTACCAACTGCAATAGATGCCATTGTTGCCATAAGAGAATGAAAAAAGTCTATCACATAACCTGCTCCATTTGCAATTATCATAAAAGAAAGGCCGTAAAGCAACCATGTGAATACAGAAATTATTATCGAAACTGTAAATGCTTTTTTGATTTCCTTGGTGTGTAGAGTCTGTCTACTCATATCACAAATTTCTTTCATCCATAAATTGGTTTTATCAATATACTTTAGTGAACGCTCTTTTCCTACTTTTGTAGCAATTCTGGAAGCCCAGCCAGGTACCTGAAATGTTCTTTTTGATGACATGAAGAATAGTGTAGACCACAATCCTGTTATAGGAACGCTGATTGCAAGTATTGTTATTCCTATAGCATAAGCACCATATGCAAATGAAACTATTGCAGCAGTAATTGCAAATATTCCAGAAACCAGTACTTCAGTTACAATCTCGATTATTGTTACCCAAGATGCTTTTCCAATTGGAACCCCCTTTTTGCCCAACCACATTATTCTGACTAATTCACCCCCAACAAAAGATGGAGTAGTAGATGTTACAAATTCGCTGCCAATCCTTACAGAAATTGTCCTCCAATTTACGTCCACAGGACCCAAGAATTTCTTTACAAGATAATTGAATTTTAGTCCTTGAGTAAATAATTTACCAGCCATGGCTATTGAAGCACCCATAAAAGGTAATACTCCTATAGCAAGAATATTCTCAAAACTCACATTAAATGTGGCTGCAATGATGAGAAATGGAATTACACTAACAGGAATGGCAAGAAGTTTCCAATTCATTGCCTGCCTTACTCATGGATGGAAATATAAGCTCAACATAAAATAAATTATCAGAAAAATGAAGGCGATTTTCTTGGTTGGAACTGCGGGGTCTGGAAAGTCTTTGCTAGCTTCCAAAATTCTCGATTATTATTCTAGAAATGGTGCTTTTGTTGGAATGCTAAATCTAGACCCAGGTGTAGAAAACTTGCCATATACATGCGACATTGACGTTAGAGATTATGTTGACATAGTACAGATTATGAAACAATATGATCTTGGCCCTAACGGATCCATGATCATGGCAAATGATCTTATAGCATCAAAAATTGATGATCTTCAAAAAGAGATAGACAATGTAAATCCAGATTATCTAATAATAGATACACCTGGACAAATCGAATTGTTTGCTTACAGAACAAGCGGACCATTTCTGGTACAAAACTTGAATGTTGAAGAAAAAGTATCAATATTTTTACACGACGGATCACTTATGACATCTCCGAGCAATTTTGTCTCAATTGCATTACTTGCTACTTCAGTAAAATTAAGACTCGGCATATCACAGATAAATGTCCTGACAAAAACAGATCTTATTGAAGATAAGATTAAAGACATACTAAAATGGTCAACAAACATGGCAAGCCTGGAAGATGCTCTTGCAAAAGATTCTGATGGTGAAAATTATACTCTTGCAGTCAATATTCTAAGAAGCCTAAATTTGGGTGGTTTTGCCCAGGGAACAATTCCAATTTCTAATGCTACTGGAGAGGGAATGGTCAATCTTCAAGCTGCACTAAGTCGTGTGCTCAATCTGGGTGAAGAGGTAGAAGATTAATGAAGAGTGTAGTTGCAAGGGCTCCTAGCTCTACAGCTAACTTGGGTCCTGGTTTTGATGTGTTTGGATTAGCTCTCGATGCATATTATGATGAAATTCAGATAATAAAACAAGGAAATAAAATAATTATTGAAAGTTCAGATTCTGTTCCTCTTGAACTAGAAAAAAATTCAGCAGGTCTAGTAATCAAGGAAATGTCGGAAAAATTCAAGATAAAAGATGGACTTTTAATTAAAATCAAGAAGGGGGTTCCAGCAGGGTTTGGAATGGGTAGTAGCGCAGCATCTGCTGCAGCTGCTGCAGTTGCATTTAATGCGTTGTTTGACCTAGA
>JAKEIJ010000041.1 GCA_022545805.1 Nitrosotalea sp.
CTTGCAGTACCTCCAGGATCTGACCTAAAGACAGAGATTGACAAGTTTTCAAAATTATCAGGAATTCGAAAAACAAGACTACTTCCAACAATCAAGCTCTTCAAGATTGGAGTAAAACTTGAGATGGTGGAGGAAAAAAAATCAGACATTAAGCCATCAGAGGAGAAGAAAAAGATAACAGATGTCAAGTTTGTTGCAACAGAAGAAGAGAAAAACTACATACGTGAACTACAAAAAGATCTAGAGATAATTGAAAGACCATTTTTAAAACCTGCACAAAAACTTGGAATAACTGAAGACCAAGTTCTTGAAAAAATAAAACAATATGAAGAGACAGGAATAATGCGAAGATTTGCAGCCATCTTAAGACACAGAGAAGTCGGCTTTACTGCAAACGGCATGATAGTATGGAAAGTTCCAGACGAGAGAATTGAAGAAGTTGGTGCAAAGCTTGGTGCGTTTCCACAAATAAGCCACTGTTACCAGAGGCCTGTATACCAGGACTGGCCATACAGTGTGTTTTCAATGGTGCACTGCAAGTCAATTGCAGAAGCAGAAGACATGGCAAAAGAGATTCAAAAACAAGTAGATGTCAACGAGTACAAGATTTTATTCAGTTCTAGGGAATTCAAAAAGACCCGTGTTGAGTATTTCGTAGAACACGAGTTTAACATCGAAGATCCAATCACGGCATAGTTATTTTATAAAAATCCTAGGAGAGCTCAACCAATGATTCTGTAGCAGATGCTAGTGTTATCTTGATTGAGATTATCTTGCTTTTGTACATGAAGAACTTTTTTCCAGACAGATTTGTGTCCCCCGAGACACGCACAAGTCCGGAATTGTGTAGCCTGCGAACCCACCTATACACCTGGGTAAGCGGAATTCCAGACATTACGCTGATGTCATATGCTGATTTTGGGATGTCAATTGTGGATCGGAGTATCTGCATGGCTTGATCATTTGCCATGATTTTTAAAATATTGTCTGCATCTTTGTTTTCAAGAATTCTGCCTTGTTGGAATACTTGCACGGATGTAATACCAAGACATAAAATATAACAAGAGCGATTAGACTGTATTCACTTGCAAGCAGATGCAATCATTTGCAATTAATTATTCAGAAAACTTGAATGACATCATGCCTGAATTATACTCAAAATCAACTTTTTTCTCCAAGACTTCTCTGAAGATCAAGCCAAGCACTGTAGTATGATACAAGGACCAGTTATCACCTAGATCATGCTTTATGATAAACGTATGAACATTATTTTTGATGTTATGATTTATTTCAATTGATGATGCACGCATTCTTGCTTCAAACCAAGTGATAAAGGAATTCAGATTAAAGTCACCTTGCATAAATAATGCAGTATCACGTACTACGTTTTTGCCTATACGAGTTGCCATTTCAATGGTATGTTCCTTGGTAAGATTTCCAAAAAGTTCCAAGATGATTGGCTTTGCGATTGGAATCATTCCCACCTTTGCTTCATACATGTCCCACTCTACGTATCTTTTGAATATGTGATTGACAAATGTATTAAGACTGGTTTCTCGATGTTCAGATTCCACGCGAAGTTTTTTGAGCACGTCGTCATCTATTCGAAACGTCATTGTTGACGTCTTTTTTTGATTGAGAGACACTTTACCTACGTTGATCCTCTTTGAATATAATTTGTTTTATTTCTTCGTCTTGGAAACCTAGGCAGTTTGTACAGAGGCCTTTAGATCATATGAAGGCCATTGGTTGAAAAGTCCGATTATCTCATTTTTGTCATTATCGCTTAGATACTTGCCATCAGACATTGCTGCAAACATCTCAATCTCTTCTTCGCTTACAACTGTAGGCAATACAGAGGATACAGGCCCTTGTGACAAGATGAATTTGATTGCAAGTTCAGTAATGTTCAAGCCATTTCTTTTTGCAACAGGCATCAGTTGGTCCACTTTCTTTAGTGCCTCTTGTACCCAGTCACCACTTCGTACAGAACGGTGGTCTTTTTCGCTGATCTTTGTATTTGCGTTGACTTTGCCTGTCAATATGCCAGATGCGTCAGGAACACGGACCAAAATTCCTACGTTGTTCTTTTCTGCTTCTTCAATGAGTGTATTTCCTGGATTTTGCTCAAGAATATTATAGACAGTTTGGACTGCGGCAGTATTTGTTACCTTCATGGACTCAAGTCCCTCTTGGGTCCACCCTATGGCAGGACCAAGAGCTATTTGGTAACTTTTGATCATTCCTTCTTTCGTCTTTTTGTCGAGGAATTCAAAAATTTGTTTATCCCGTATTGTATGTATTTTTGGATTGTGCAATCCGTATACATCAACGTAATCGGTTTGTAATCGTTCAAGACTCTGTTTTAATGCAAAATCCGTAAATTCAGTTGTAAACTTTTGTGGAAGTTCCTTGTGGCCTATCTGCTCGTTTGAATAAATGTCATAGCCATATTTTGTAGACAATACAACTTGGTCCCTCATTCCAGAAAAGACCTCGCCTATTAGTTTCTCACTTTTTCCCCTTCCGTAGATGTCTCCTGTCTCAAAATAATTAATTCCTAGATCAAATGCACGCTTGAGCATCCTCTTGGCTTCATCGTCCTCAATTTTTTTGCCCCACCAATCTAGTCCAAGTGTCCATGCACCAAATCCAATTTCAGATACTAAAATTCCACTCTTTCCTAGTTTTCTATATTTCAATTTACAATGCTCCTAAACTCTGATAATTTTTGTTGAAGCTCTGCTTCATTTAAAACAGCTGATCCAGGTTCTGTATTGACATTTAATTCTATCCAAGATTTACAGCCAGAATATTCCGGAAGAACTGGAATCTCTGTTGGTACAACCTTGTACACTTTAAGAAATATTGCAGTCATTGGCTTTTGTGGCATCCAATTCATTCGCTCAACCATATACGAGTCACTCCAGATATGAAAGTCAGACAACTCTTCTATTTTTTGCATGGAAGATACATCGTGTTCTGCAAGCACTTCAGCATAAGATGTGATTTTGTTTAAACCATCTCTCGGTTTTTGCTCTCGTACATCTGCAAGATATCTGTAAAATTGCGATTTTAAAGAGGAATTGTCCTGGTGTTCATATGTGGGAAAGAGAGCAAATGTCTTGTCCTCAACCTTAAACCCAGAGATGGTCTCAAGTATGCCTCCTTTTCGAAGCAAAACGGTTTGGTCTCCGTTTTCAAGTGCGGTTATTACAGTAGCCCATTCTTTTAGTGCCTTCATCACCCAAGACTCCTAATCAGAGAAACAATGTCTTTTTTGACACATACAATCATTGGCGTGTCAACTGCAATGTATCCACTGACTCGAGTTTCCCTCAAGTCCATTATCAGGTCTTGAAACTTGTGCAAGGTGTCTGTTTCAAATGCAAGCATGAAATCCTCATCGTGTATTCCAAATGAGTATGTGGTATTGAGCAAGACCTCTGGATACTTGTGTCCAACCTGTATGTGCTCTGCCATCATTTCTTTTCTTTTATCAAGTGGCAACAGATACCATTCTCGTGTTTTTATGAAAGGATATACAACAACATATTTTTTCTGGTCCTCTCCACCAAGCCAGCCCCGCGTTGTTGGATTATTGGCATACATTGATGGTCTTGTGCTGGACAAGTATACGTGAGTAGGTACAATATATTTTCCAAAGACTGTAAGGTATAATTTTGATGCTACATCCTGAATTTTTTCTACAGAATCAGATACAAACCAAAACAGAAATTCTGCATCATCTCGTAGGCCCAGAGTAGAATATGTCCTGTATTTTATTTGTGAATTTTTAAGAACAATTTCGACTTCCTTTGCTGATTCCTCTTTTGCAAGATCTGCCATCCAGCGCCATTTTGGATCCACCTTGAAAAATGAGAAATTGAAAAACTGTCTTGGCTGTTCACTCATGAAGACTAGATTTAATGTCACCTTATTTAAAATCTGATCAAGTAATCAGATTTGAGTTCTGATATTGGAATTTATGAGATATCTTAAATTAGCGAAAAAAGTAGAAAAGACATGAGCAGAAACACCAAGATGGCAATAGGAATCGGCTCCATTTTTACTGCATTTACAATCGTAATGATAGTCCTTGTTCTCCAGTCATACTAGAATATAAAACTCAAAACTGATCGGATCCATTAAATGACACAACCGATTTCTTTAAAAACATGGTAATTATCAAGCACCAACCAATAAATGAGATAATAATTCATGAGCTTGTCAAGGTCAACAGCATTGAAGACTTTCTAAGCATAAAGACCAACAATGTTCCATTAGGTAGTTCCGCACCTCCAGCACGATGGGCAGATGGCATATTGTATGAACCACAGGGTTTTCCTCCAACACC
>JAKEIJ010000042.1 GCA_022545805.1 Nitrosotalea sp.
TCTGATTCAAGATGGAAAATAAGGTCACGTATCTTTTTTCTGTATGCTTCTACCTCATCTTTTGTTGATTTTGCAATGCTTATCGTCTCTGAAATTTGTGGAGTCTCTATATCATGAAGCATGTCAGGTATGTCTTCAAGCGATATTGTTTTCTCACTTTGAACTGGTACAGTGGGATGTTCCTGTGTTTTTTTCTTGCCAAAACCAAAAACCATTTTCCTTGATCACTTGTTATGATATTGTAACAACATTAAATATTATGCAAAAGCACATCATGATACCATGAGTGACATACGGCTTGTCATGATAGGCGCAGTCATAATATTTGCAGGCTTTGTGGTTGGAGGGATCGCAAACTCTGGTTATTCGCAATATGCTATACAGGCACAAAACTTTGATGACTGTTTTGATTATTCTACAGGAGTTGAAGTGCATGTCAAGTGCTCTGAGAAGAGTTATGATTACATGCTATATTTTGTGTTGTCATTTGGCTTGCTAGGTGCAGGAGGAGTTGTAATGTACAAGGGAATACGAGGAAAATGGGATCATGACGTAAAAGACAATGAAATGGTTGGCCCAAAAAATCCTTGATCTTATTTTATTGCATGTATCTTGACAAGATACTGTATTGCATTTAGGAACTCATCATCTGAGATTTGTCCTGTCGTGTGTAATTTGGCATTGTGTTTTACCCAACTTGGGATTGTTGTAAGGTTAGAACCTGTATCCTGTATGGTACCATGTTGTACCATAGACTTGAGAAGATCTGTACTTGATATTTTATCTTGAGACCACTGGTAGACACTTGTTACCCATTGAGCTTGAGGCTTGAACAAGTCTGACATCTGACTAATTGTAGTTATCTGATATCCACTGTCTCTTATGTTGTCGATTAATGATTGTAGGTCTTGTATCTTTTGCATGTTTGGTACGTTTGTCTTGACCGTTCCATTGTTCTGGGCATAATACTGGAAGTTGAGTGTGACTATGGCATAGCCACTTGCATGTATTGTATCCTTGATGCTTGACAGTATTTTTTCATTGAGCATGCTCTGGTTTGTGTTTTGTGCAATCACTCCGGAGAATATGTTTGCAGGATAGATGGAAATGGTTGCTGCAAGATCTGGAGAAATGACTAGAGGGCTACCGCTTATGATTTTGATATTGTTACTTGATGAGGCATAAAGTGTGTCATTATTTATTTTTCCATATGGGGGTATGAATACAGTTGGTGTGACACCAAGCATGTTTGATATCTTGGCCTTTGATTGTTGCAACAAGTCTGATTGCTGATCTTTTGTAAGTGTTGTATAGTCTTCAAAACTCCATCCGCCTATTGCAATATCCAGATTATTTGTCTTTGTTTTTAGGTAATTTACTAGCTTGGTATCATTTCCAAATGCTTTGCCTATTATTCCAACTGTAATACCTGCACCTTTGCTGTGAAAACTGTCAATCATCTTTATCTGGACATCATCAAGCCAATAGTCTTGAACGTTATCCAATCTGAATGCCACGCAATTACAGTTTGGTATTGGAGGGACTTGATTATTTGTCGGTGGAGTAATAGGTGGCGTGATGGGTGGAACAGGTGATGTTACTGGTGTTGTTTTTTGCTCATGTTGTATCTTTATGGCTGTAATTGTTCCATCCTCTGTCATGTTTGCAGTTGCCCACTCGGAATTATCATCTAATTTTGTCACCTTGAATGTATAATCGCCTACTTTGAGGTTTGAAAAATATGCGTCACCCCTTGGTGTGACAGGAGAATCTGATACTTTGTTTCCTGTTGAATCAAAAAGACTGACCAGAAACTTTCCGTCTGATGGTACAACAGCATGTGATTGAGAATTGAACACTGTTACAGTGACAAGTGAGTTGACTATGGGAGGCCAGTTTGTGGTAACCTTTACCTCTTGAGATATTCCCGGTCTGAGATATACCGGAGAAGTGGAATAGGCCAGATGGTCTCCAATGCGAATGTCTATGATATAATGATCACCTGGAGATGTGGTTGGTTCTATCCAAAAACGCAACGAGTCTCCATTTGCATTTGTGGTACTATGTGACCATGTCTTGTTTAGTTGGGCATCTCTAACATAGACTGTGGCATTTGTAATTGGTGTAAGACCATCACTGTAGAACGCATTAATTCGCATTCCTCCTGGAATTGGTAACTTTATTGTCACATCCTGATGTGGTTGTTGTAGATCTACATATGTCACACTAGAATACATGCTGTTTGCATATGCCACAATCTTGTACTGGTGGCCAATGGGAAGAGATACAATGTTGAATGGATTTCCCGTAATTGCTTCTATTTCTTTGTAAGGCGTCTGGCTAGAATCTTGGTAAATCTTCAATGAGACTGGCCAATAGTCTGCAGTGTCTCCATTGGTATAAGTCAGTGTAACTGCAATCGAGCCGCTTCCGTCTGCAAATGATGATGATGGAATTAAAAATAGCAGAACTGGAAGAACCAAAATGAATTCTTTATGCAATAGTATGTTCATCAAATATCTTGCCTCAAACATGCTAGACGGTGCTTGTTATTAAGAGTCAATGTTGATAAAGTCCCGGACTAGATTCCTATTCTGTCGGCACTAGTCCAAGTGATCTCTTTTTTGAACAAGTGTTCAAAGACTGCACCAATAAGAAAAAGATCCATGATCTGCTTGAACCCTATGACAAGAAATATTCCATATGGGATCAGCCTTGGGTCTTCGTTGTCAAGCCTTACTGCAAGTGATACCTGTAGACATTGTAGAGCTAAAAATATTGTAAACATCTCAAGTACAAACAACCCCCCGCCTGAGACTGCTGAATATATGGCACCTCCTAGTGTTATGAAACCTACAAAGGGCATGATGCAACTTGAAAATACCATGTAGGGAAAGACAAATCTCTGTAATATTCCAAATCGTGGATTTGTCAATGCGTCAGAATGCCTTGCAAAGACCTGGAGGTTACCCGCATACCATCTCTTTCTTTGCTTGTATAGACTCTTCAATGATTCTGGTGCCTCGGTGTATGCAGTAGAGTTTGTGCTTCCAGCTATGACCAATTTTGTTTTAAGAATCTTGAGTGTGACATCAAAGTCCTCCACCAATGTATCCTTGTGATAACTTCCAATCTCTTCTAAAACACTTCTTCTAAAAGCCCCCAGTGCTCCCGGTACTACAGATATTGCTCCAAAGACATCGAGGGCTCTTCTTGCAATCTGGATTCCTCCAACATATTCTATTGCCTGACACCATGTGAGCCAGTTCTTTCTGTTTCTTACCTTGATGTTTCCTGCAACTGCTGCAACATTTTTGTCAACTGAAAATCCTTTGGCTAGATGTATCAATGAATCATGCCCTATTATGGTATCTGCATCAACAATTACAATTAATTCTCCTGTGGAATATGCCAAACCAAAGTTTATTGCACTTGCCTTGCCGCCGTTTGTCTTTTGCAAAATCTTTGCTTGTTTTTTGTACTTGCTCATTATTTCAAACGTCTTGTCCTTACTACCGTCATCAACTACCACGATCTCCTTGTCTGGATACTTTGTATCTATTAGAGCTTGAATTGTTCTTTCAATTACTTTTTCTTCGTTGTATGCAGGAACGATTACTGTAATTCTTGGAAATGCTGTAAGTTCAGGAATTGACAACTCACGGCGTTTGCTGTATAGTGCAAGCGGAATGAACAAGAGAGTACTCCAAAACGTCATGGTCAGGCCCCACAACAAAATTGCCCTTGATATGGAATCTTGAGTGAAATACGTATCATAGCTTACGGTTACTCCAAGAAAGATCGGGGATCCTACGAGAAAGATCAAAAATGATGAGGGAAAACGCTTTCCATACTTGAATTTTGAGGATAAATTTCCATGCAGACTAAGCATCTGATACATTACGATAACTGCTCCAAGACCTATTGCAATCATGCTGATGACAGAAAATACAAGTAATGCCATCAAAATCAGTAGGGCAAAGATTGTGCCACTTATAACAAGTAGGATGGGATCAAATCTCTTTTGCTGAGACACGTCTGATATTTGGGTACCGTCTTAATTGGTCTTTATCTTGTATGGAATCATGATTGTGTAGTGATATAATCAATGAATCATATTGATTAAGTAATAGAATGTGTGAAACTCTGATACGCTTGAAGATTGCTCTTGTCTTGCTTGTCTTGATATCACTGGGGGCTATACACGAGGTATATGCGGTACAGTCATGTCAGTGTGTTGCATTTAGGATGGATGACATCCAGGACTATTGGCTTGATGATGTTCAAATTGGAACTATAAGCGAGTTCCAATACAAAGATGCTAATCTCACTGTTGGAATTATAGGAAATTATTTTGGTCATGATCAAAAGATTGTTGGTTTTATCTCAAATTCTCTTAAGAGTGATTCTCCAAAACTTGTAGTTGCAAACCATGGATGGAACCATGAACACTTTGATACTTTTTCAAGGGATGAGCAGTCTGCATTAATACACAATACAAATCAAAAAATTTTGGACACACTTGGGATACTTCCAAACATCTTCATTGCTCCATACAATGCAATCAACAACGATACTTTGATATCTCTTTTTAACAACAACATGGTCTATCTCAGCTCAAATGAGACGCAAGACAAACCTCCGTACAAACTATCTGACACTTCATTTTTCAGACTTCCAGAAACTGCAAAAATTGGAGATCTTAATAAGAAAGGCACCGAGTGGGTTGAACTTGATAATAACCAGACATATGCTGCAGTGCTTGCGAGCATGGTAAAGTATGGGTTTGCGGTTGTTTTGCTGCATCCTCAAGACTATGCCAATAAACATCCTGGATTTGTATATGATAACGTCCTCAACCAAACTCAGATTCATGAACTCGATTTGTTAATAGACAAAATACGAAATGATGGATTCAAGTTGGTATCACTAGATGATATTCCAAAGAATGTACACTATGATACAAAATATCCAAAATGGCTTGATAAAGACTTTGAGTGGCTTACCCAGGAAAAAATTACTGACACTGAAATGATAAACACTATCAAGTATTTACAAAACAATGGTATCATTGCTACAGGTCTTGTAGATGCGAAATATCCATTACACGAAAATATTCGCGCAACATATTTTTGGATAGGTGAATCTGCTGATTCTGATAACCAATACATCAGCAATTTGTCAAGCGCTTGGGATGAGGATTGGATTCATCACTATGGTGGCGTCGATGATCCTAAAAATAGGAATAACTACATGCCATCCAAATTTACTCCAAAAGAGAATCCGTTTTATTTTGCATTACCATACAATGATTTCAATGATGATGGAACTCGCAGGGCAGGTGCATCTAGTGTTGTATACTGGGCTGGGGAAAAACAATGGAATGATTCTGAATCCATGTTGAAAAACAGATGGATAGAGATAACAAAAGGAGACACGACTGCATATGCTCAGTGGGAGGACACTGGACCGTTTGTGTACGATGACTCGGCCTATGTATTTGGCGATGCGCAACCAAGCAATGATGTAAACCATAATGCAGGTCTTGATGTCTCTCCTGCAGTAAAGGACTATCTGAGTCTGTTACATGGAAAAAATATTGTATCGTGGAGGTTTGTTGATTTTAATGACGTTCCAGACGGTCCCTGGAAAGATATCATTACAACATCTCAAGTATTTCATTTTGAACACTGATTATTTTCACGATGTCATTTCTCTTTGCTGTTAGTTTTGTTCTAGTGATTTTATATCAATTACAAATCTGTATCTTACATCGCTACTGAGAACTCGTTTGTATGCCTCGTTTACTTTTTGAATTGGAATTAGTTCAATCTCGCTTGCAATGTTATTCTTGCCGCAAAAGTCAAGCATCTCCTGTGTTTCCTTGATTCCTCCAATGAGTGAGCCTGCAAGACTGCGTCTGCCTGCAACAAGTGGAAACGAGCCAATAGGCGTCTGCTTTTCTGGAATTCCGACAACTACCATGGAACCGTCTAATGCTAAAAGCTCAAGATACTGGTTCCAGTCAAGTTCTGCAGATACTGTATTAATTATCAAGTCAAAGTACCCCTTTAGTTTTTCAAATGTTTGGGGATCTGATGTGGCATAAAAATAATCTGCGCCAAGCTTTTTTCCATCTACTTGTTTTTTGACAGAATGACTAAGGACTGTGACCTCTGCACCCAGTGCATGTGCAATCTTTACTCCCATGTGTCCTATTCCGCCAAGGCCAATGATTGCAACTTTTTTTCCTGGACCTGCCTTCCAGTGTCTAAGTGGGGAATAAAGTGTAATACCTGCACACAAAAGTGGCGCTGCCTTGTCAAGTGGTAACGATTCTGGAATTTTTAATACATAATTTTCATTTACTACAATTTTGTTTGAATATCCTCCTTGTGTTATGGTGCCGTCCTTTTCAGTTCCGTTGTATGTTGTAATCATCCCTCCAGTACAGTACTGCTCCAAGTTTTTCTTGCAGGGCTCGCATTTGCGACACGAGTCCACAAAACATCCCACCCCGACTTTGTCCCCCACTTTGTATCGCGTAACTTTTGGTCCTGTCTTTGATACGATTCCTGTTATTTCGTGCCCTGGAACCATTGGAAACATGGATCCGCCCCATTCGTCACCAACCTGGTGAATGTCGGTGTGACATATTCCACAATATTGTATTTCAACTACGATATCATTTTCTCCTGGTTCTCGCCTTTCAAATGAATACGGTGCCAATGTTGCCTTGGCACTTTGTGCTGCATATCCTTTTACTTTCATGGTATTATCCGATGGTATCATTATTGTTTTGATTCTATTTAATTATTGAGAGATGCGGATCTATTAGTTTTCCATTATGACATAA
>JAKEIJ010000005.1 GCA_022545805.1 Nitrosotalea sp.
CAAACGGGAAGATCTCTTGTGAGAAAACCCAAATCCATTCCCATATCATGTGAACCTGTTTGCCCTAATACCTCTAATATGTGTGATTTTCCTTGGTTCTATAGTTTTTACTCATTTTGACATCTTGTATGACTTGGTTATGCTAGTCGTAAATTTCATGCAATGATTGGCAAACATTATCTAAAAGGTTTCTCTGAATTTATTATTGGTTTTGTCTGGATATGTGACAGCAATCACACTGTTACTGATTGCAATATCGTATTGTGCTGTACCAATTGTGTATGGATATAATTCTCCAATTGTAATATCAAAAGATCCTTCTAGTTCCCAAGTCAACATCTTGATTCATGCACCTGATTTTAATTCCAATTCTTATTCAATTGATACAATCGGAGAGGACGGAAGCAGCATCACTATATCTACAAGAGAGTCCAGCATTCCTTATCGGCTTGTAGAAACAGGGCCTGACACTGGAGACTTTGCAGGTTATGTTATCTTGTCTTCTACTACGTCTGCGTGCTCTCCTGTATGTGGTCCTACTGATGGATTTCTAGCTGCAGGAGGTGATGATGCAGTAACTGTCTCTTTTACATATGCAGGTGGACATATTTCTGCTTCATCTGGCGATCAACGATCAGTTCTGAACCCGAATGCAATACCTGAATTTCCTTATGCCGAATTTGGGCTGTTTGTAAGTGTGGTATCTCTTATACTGGTATACAAGGTGAACTTTATACGCTGAAAAAACACCCTTGAAAAATGTGGAATCAAAAAAGAATGCAAAAAATGCTCAATGTAAACGATGTCTGGATAAATTTAAAGAAAAAGAGATTTACACAATTCAACAATTTCAATATCGAAAATCTCCCACATATGACTGGACAAGAGAATTTTTTAATGTACTCCAGATAAGCGAATGGGATTCCTTCTGTGAAGAATGCATCAACTATTATGGAAAAGTATCTAATGCAGTTTGGTTAAAGTACTGTGCCAAGTAGTGACATTACACGCTTTTTCTCAGGGACTATTGTAGTGGCTCCATGTTGTAATGTAAATAATGAAGATGCTAAAATAATTATCAAAAAAATTGCAATTATTCTCTTATACATAAAATATGATTTATAATTTAAGTTTGAATCATATTCTATTCATTTTACAACTTGCTAGTTTTTGTGTCTGTACATTTTACAAATAGAGTATCGATTTTTTATAATTTGAATAACATTGATACGATATTTTTGTACATTAAAAATTTAACGTTCAAATCAACTGTTATTCTTATATGCGATCAAGTGTATATCTTACCATGTCTCAATCTGTACAATATTTTGATAGGGTGCTTGACAACATCATGCATACTGACAAACAGATTAGATCTGCAACAATCTTTGATAATACTGGAAATGAGATAAGCACCAGAATACGTGAGGGCGAGGAGCCATTTCTTAATGACTCTGACACAAAAGAAACACTACACTATGCCGCAAACGCCTGGAAGATACGTCGAACATTTGAACCGAAAGTTGGCAAAGGAAGGTATGTCTTGGCAGTATATGATAAACTAAGACGACTCTCAATGCCGCTTGGAGACAAGTATCTCATAATGGTGACATGGGGCATTGATGGAGGATCTGCCCAAATAATCGAACACTTGGAAAACATGTTTTCAGGTGATCCAACTAGAGATTGGTAACATCTTAAAATATGTTGAATCTTTAATTTTTTATTCTCGAGTAATTTCTCAATATGTTTTGGTAGTGTGGATATGATCTTGTTATTAAAATAGGCCCATCTGATGTAATTTTCTGTGGGTACTGTTGATCATAATTCGTGGTATAGTACTGGTAATGAAAATGCAAAGAATGGAAACTATGAGGATGCGCTTGTTGCATATGACAAGGCACTTGAGATAGATCCAAACCATGTGAGTGCATGGAATAACAAGGGAATCGTACTATCGAAATTAAAAAGATTTGAAGAATCCATTATCTGCTATGACAGAGCCATTGAGCTAGATCCCAAGTATGCTAATGCCTGGTATAACAAGGCAAATGCATTACGAAATTTTGGACAATCTCTAGTTGACAAGGCAAATGATGATCGTACAAATGCTCCTAAACTAGTAAATAGATCAATTGCATTATTTGATTCTGCTGACAAGTGTTATGATATGGGAGATACACTATCGAGGACAAAACCATGAATCTTGAAAAAATCTGCGATGAAATAATGGATTCTGACAATGATATTACGTTAGTTGCAGTATCATACAGGACCGAGTTTCATTTTAAAGAGCGCGAAGGAATCAAAAGCCTGCAGACAAGAGAGGAAATAGAAAAATCATTAGCTGATGCATCACTACGATGGGTGACTAGAAGGTCTCACAGGACACTGGGGGAGCCGCTTTATGCAATGGCAAAATATGAAAAAGCAAAGCGCATCACTGCTTCACTTGGTAGGTATGGAATAATCTTATGTTCAGTGCTTCCAAATTCTGATGCTGAACAAATCGCCAACAAATTGATCAATCTTGTAAAAAAACATCATATCTCTTAATCGTTTGATGTGTTGCTCAAGTATGTCGTTGAATGACTGTTGAAAAAACTATCCCCCATAACCTGAATTTCCAACAAAGCTTGCGCTTGCAGGAGTTCTGTATTCTTTTGTTATGTTGATTCCTTGGTCTGTTGTTATCCGTACTACGTTGAGCTCGCTACCTTCTGGAGGTGAAAGTGAAATCTTTTCTCCTGGATTGAGTGTTGGTATGACGTCCGATTTTGCAGAACCTCCATAATATACCACAACATGAGTCAAAGTATCTGTACCGATGTTCCTGATGGCAACATGTGTTTCCGTACCCATTTCATCTTTTACTATTATGGGGTCAACTGAAATGCTGTATTTTTCAGAAATGGGAATTATTGGCAAAAAG
>JAKEIJ010000043.1 GCA_022545805.1 Nitrosotalea sp.
TATTATAGAGCTTGTAGAAGAAGAACTCTGCATTCTTTTTCTAAAACTACTCATAGCTTGACTAGAGGATGCCTACCTTTGAGTTTTATCACTTTGAGGTACGAGTATCCGTGGTCATTTACTGTATTGACAAAAGACGGTTCTACACCATCTTTGCTAGAATATCTCAGGAATGGTTTTGTGGGCACGGAATCAAGTTTGACATGGCAAAAATATGAATTCTCGTCAGATTCGTTAAAGTTCATGAATACACCTACTTTCCACTCATTACCATCTGGAAAAGCAAACAGCGGAAATGGGGACTCTTCAAATCCATAACTTAGCTTTATCAGACTTGTAAGATCCTCAAGCTCAATTGGTTGGTACACTACATCTGCTGGTGATGTAGTTTCAGGCTTGAGAGTCTCAGGGAGTGATTTTACTCGCACTATTGGAGAGTAGATGTACATTGGATTTGTGACAGTATTGACAACATCAAAATCTTCTTTTCCGGCCTTGAATCCATATGAGAGATAATGTCCATTTTTGTCTGTCTGGACATAATAATTGACAGATCTTTCCTTGAGAAGGTCCATCTGAACCGAGATTATGCTTTTCCCATCAAGTTCAAAAGAAAAGGCAGTACGTGGAACTCTTTCTAGTGCACATACCATTCTTGAGAATTCAGTCATATCAGACACTTCAATGTAAAAAGGAAGCTTCGCCATGTGATTTCTCAAAAACCATCCACATTAAAAGTAGTCGTTTGTGATTCTTTTTTCTTGGCTATCTTCTGTCAATGATGTCGTTTACGTCTGGTCCAGTCCCAATTAGTGTAACAGGTACTTTGAGTTGGTCTTCAATATTTTTAATAAAATACTTGGCAGGAGAACTCAAATCAGAAAATGATTGCATATGTGCACATTCAGGAAAGACTACATCGAGTTTTGTAATTCCCAACTGTGTTGCACTGTTTAACATTATGGAGCGCTTTGCAAGATCAAAATCAAATTCCGCTGCACGTCGTTGTCTTCCAGTTACAGTTCCCACTTCTTGCCATCCTTTTGCTACTGCTTTTTCTGGAGCTATTTCATTTTTTAGTGGACCTTCACCAACTCTAGTAACAAAAGATTTGAAGACAACAAGTACCTCATCAACACTTTTTGGTCCTATTCCAACATCTGCACATATTGCAGATGCAGTTACATCCTTTGATGTAACATATGGATATGTGCCATGCCATAATGAAAGAAATGTACCCTGAGTTCCTTCAACAATTACGTTTTCTTTTCTATCAAGAGCAAAATTTACCTGATTAGGAATATCATCAAGATACAATGTAAGAGACTCTATATCTCGTGCAAGTTTGAGAGTACGCATTGCTCTATCAGCGTTAGCTGGTCCTGTGCCAGTTCCTGTACTGCCTATTGATTGTTTTAGTCTCCCACCAGAATCCGTTGTTCTGTGAGATTCTTCAATTATACCGCATTGAAAATCCACAAATGACCTATCATGGGTTCCAAACTCTTCTATTTCTTTTAAAAGCACTTCAGGACTTACTACCACTCCTGGTCCAATGAGCAATCTAGTACCTGGATTCAAAAACGCACTTGGTAACATTCTAACTTTGTATTTTTTATTTTCATGTTCAATTGTATGGCCTGCATTTGGTCCCACTCCACCACGAACAGCTACTGTAGGATTATCTTTCATGGCAAGATAAGAGACAATCTTTCCTTTTCCCTCATCACCATAGAAACCACCAACGATAACTGTAGAAGGCATACACATGGTGAGCATAACCGGATATATTTAAGCCAAATCTTAGCAATACGATTTTAGAATAGATCCAAGTCTTAGATTCACATGTCCTCTCCAAATCATGCGGGAAATATCATAGTAAATTTGGCAGGTCTTCCAGAGTTTCTAAGAAAGCCAATACTGCACAAACGACTGTCAGAATTTTTTTCAATGAATCAAGAGGATAAGAAAGAGATCATAAATAATGCATTACAAGCAGGACCTATCATACCATTTGACAAATTTTCTACCTTGTTTAAAACATGGCTTGAAACTCTTTGTAACTTGTCAGAAGAACAACGATCAATCATGTTTTCAAATTATATCAGTGAGATAACACTCCATCCAGAAAAACTCATTGCCTTTAACTTGGATGGAATTTTTGAAATATACAAATCATTATCGATTGATCAAAGATCCATACTTTCTGCAACCATTAGGAAATTAATTGGAATGTTTGATGAAAAAGATAGAAAGAAACTTTACATGATAATTCCAGAAACGGCAAAAAATGAGATAGGCCTCTAGGTTGGCTTTTCTGGGTTTCTTTTGCTCTCATCTGCGAAATTGACAACGTCTCCTTCAGGAGTCATAACCCCTACAAACACTTTCTCATATTTCTTTACAACTTTTCTATGATCAGGCATTGACATGTCTAATTTCATTTCATTCATGACCATGACTCGATATTGCTTCCATTCAGCCCAACATTCATTGCAGCAGGGATAAGCGGATGCAAACGGATCAAGTTCGACATTGTCGGGTATTTCTTTTTTACATTTTGTACATGTTTTTACCATAACAAAGCAACAAAAATGTAGCAATTTAATTCTTTAAGGTATCAACACGTACAAATTACATTAGTTTCGTGGTATAACCAAGACTTGGCATTTTAGAGTTCTTTTGTTTTAGGCAACAGAATGGTAAATGTGGTAGGGTTGTTTTTTACCCAAATTTCTCCTCCATGACTTTTTACTATCGTGTAGCAACTGGCCAACCCCAAACCTGTCCCTCGTTGCTTTGTTGTAAACAAGGGCTCAAATATTTTGGAAACGTATTTTTCAGGTATTCCAGGCCCAGAGTCTGTTATACTGATCACAGATGCATCAGGTTTGTCTTCTATAGATATTGTAATCGTACCTGAATCACCTATTGCATGTATTGCATTTATTACAATATTTGACAGTACGATTTCCAGTTGGGCAAGGTCTCCTGTTATAGACATGTCTTGAACGGGAGTTGTAATTTTAATTCCATCTGGAACGATGATGTCTTCAAGAGCCTGTTTTATCAGAACACTTGAAGAAAACTTTTCAGTTTTCAACGGTCTCTCTCTGACAAAATCCAAAACTCCGCCAATCTGGTGGTCCATTTTATCTATTGACCTCATCAGTCGTTGCAATCTTTTATTCATATTTTCATCTTGGTTTTGGATAGACATTATGGACACTTCGCTTTTGAGTACTGTCAGAGTGTTTCTCAGATCATGAGATATTCTTGCAGATAGGTTTCCAATAGCAGTCATCTTTTCATTCTTTATTACAATTTCATTTGATTTTTTGAGTTTGTTTCTAAGAATTAAAATCAAGTTTATTCCAATAGTAAGAGAAGCCAAAAGTACTGGCATGACTTTGGTATTATAATTGAAATCAGCAATTTTAGATTTGGCAGTTTCTGAAAGAATAAAAGAAGAATAAATTGTGGTTTTCTTCCAACCTAGCTCATTAACAGCGATTGTTTTATTGTCTTTTACCTGATAATCTTTCCAGTTTTTTTCAAACTTGACTAGATCTCCAGTGATGGGTTCAATCCAAAAGGTCGAATTTGTATCAGATAATATTTTCACATTTTCATATTGAGGAAAACTGCTGCTAATATCTACATTATGTGTTGCTGCTCTGAAAACATATACATCAAGTCCATTTATCATGTCAGTTTTTTGATATACTAGTGAAGCATCTGCAAAAACCAACGGATGAAGAAAATCATAATTTTGTTTTTGCACTCCAGGTTTGAATGCAAATTGTTTACCAGGCATATTTTTGTAGGTCATGCTATATGCGTCAACTTGATAGGACTGTTCAGAATGAAAAACTTCCTTGGTTTCATCCTCGTTTACTCCACTTACTATTGATGAAATTGTTACATAATTTCCATCAATACCAGTCACTTTCTGAATGAGAGATTCTCTCAAGATAAACTGTTGTGATAGATTTCCTCCAACACTGTTTGCAATTTGATCTTCACCCTCTTGTTCTAGGTAAACTTGAAAATCACTACGTATCTTCTCAGATTCTGGAACATATACTGCAAACCAGAGCACAACTACTATAACAGTAGACAATATCATAAGAGAGATATTTCTTGGAGTCATCTCGAGAAATTTTATGAAATGCCTATTAAGGTTCTTCGACAAAAACCATAATCAATAATTCAGATAATCTTAATTTTTCAAATTAATAAACATCAAATTGGATAGAACAACAAAAGGCGTGATGTGTATATCACTTGAGAAAAGATATAGCCGTGTAAACAACATTATAGATCATGAAAATAAAATGCCCTAAATGTGACAAAATAGCAGAACTGGGAGACGATTTTACATATGTGAAATGTTCAAACTGTTCACTTGACATATCATATGGGGAGTATGTGAAACTTATTGCTTACAAGGATGCAAGATATTCGGATGTTTTAGGAGATTATGCCAAAGATACCGGCGGTGCTACATCCGGATCTCTTGATGATTGGTAGAAAAAAATCCACTGCAAGACTTATGTAATTTCAACAGGCAACAATACTAGTTGGATTTTATAACTTTTGCAGAGTCTACCCTAAATCTACTGGGTTTTGTAGTAGGACTAATTTTAGGAATTTTTGCATATATCGGATTTCGAAATACTGGCAGTCCAACACTTTTTAGATTGAACATTTCTTTTTTTTCAATCGGCATAGGATTTGGAGTTGTAGGATTTGGATACATGTTTGAGTCTCTTGTCTTGGGTTATACTAGAATAGATACATGGATTCAGACATTGGGCATAGGAATTCAAACGGTAGGATATTTTTTCATAGCATTCTCTCATGGAATAAAATCATTTTTCCCAAAGTCAAGATACTTCAAATCCATTATTGTTCCACTCTTCATCGTACCGGCTAATTCAATTGAGCATATTATAAGGTCAATTTCTTTTATCCTATTGGTATATGGGACAATCGAGACAATAATGTCGTATATGGAAAATAGAAAGAGAAGTACTATTTTCGTAGCTGCGGGGCTAGGATTACTCGCACTAGGCGAGTTTTTAGGATGGTATTCAATTGTATTTCCAAAATCAGTGTTATACTTTATTTCAGTATCTACAAAGATAGTCGGACTGGGAGCACTCTTTGTTCCAATCTCTCAGGTCCCATTGAGAGGGGGAGTGAAATTTGGCAATAACATATAGAACTCACATGAGCATAATTGGGGACATACTTTCTACTACAAGAGATGAGGTACCGGATGAATCAGGGGCCAGTGTAACATACCTAATTCGAAAGGCAAATGTCTCATATGCTAGACTTTCAAAAATTTTGGATACACTTGTCTCACAAGGCTTGTTAGAGCAAACAAATTCTGAGAGAGCATGCAAGTATAGAATCAGTGAAAGGGGTAGAGAGTTCCTTCAGGCATATCGTGGATTCAGAGAATTTGCAGATTCATTTGGATTAAGAATTTAGCCGTCACTTTCATCAGAAATATCTGCTTCATCTTCTTCTACGTCATCATCTTCAGGATCATCGTCAAATTCATCTTCAAAATCGTTCTCAAAGCTATCTGACATAACAATCAAACAAAATATTTTCCTATAAAAGACTTACACAGCCCCAATGATATCATCACCAAAGCTAGTTGATTGGTCCTACCCAGCCATCGCATGAAACACAGATTCGCATTCCATCTTCATTTTCATAAGTTTCTCCGCCTGGAGGACAATGACATTGTGGTATCTCATCCATGATACACTACAGTATGCGTATCAAACTTATATCATTTTCATAAAAAGAGATAATTTACTATTAAACACCAAGAAAAATCGTGATTTTACCGTGCGGTGATGCAGGGATAAACGCTGCTTACGACATAATACAAAAAGGAGGAATTGTGGTATTTCCTACAGATACAGTATATGGTATAGGTTGCGACCCGCGCAACCAAGATGCAGTCAACAAGATATACAAGATAAAAGGTAGGGAGAAAATAAAACATCTTCCTGTTTTGACGTACTCAAAAAGAGACATTGAAGATATCGTATTTTTTGATGAAATCTCAAAAAAAATAGCAGACAAGTTTTGGCCAGGTCCTGTTACATTGATTCTCAAGGTAAAAGACAAGAAAATTGAAGAGACACTTGGTTTGAAAGGCAAGATTGCCGTTAGGGTTCCTGACAACCCTTGTGTGCTTGCTCTTTTAGAAAAATGTAGGTTACTTGTAGGCACTAGTGCAAATTTTTCTGGACAGCCATCGTTTGGAGACTCTAAAGAAATAGCAAGTAAATTTTCAGGCTATGACGCATTACTTGATGGAGGACAGATTATCAATTCTTGCGAGTCTACAATAGTTGAGATTGTAGACAATGAATTAAAAATAGTAAGAGAGGGAAAAATAAAATTGGAGTCACTAGTGTGAATTTAATTGCAACCTGTAGCAGACATCTTGAAGAAGAGGCCTGTGATGAGATTTCAGACATCATAGAAGAACTCGGGGATGATTCGCCCAGAATAGGAAAATCAAGTTTTTCAGGCATAATTTGGGCAGATACTTCAATCGATCCATTTGTGGCCATCAGAGACATCAAAAAGATAATTCTTAACGAACCATGGAGGATGAGATATTGTCATAGATTCATTCCAGTTAGACATACCACTTCTGCCAGTATTGAGAACATAGTAGAGAGTGTAAAAGACCAAGTCAAGATAATGAGTGATGCAGACACCTATAGAATTACAATTGAAAAGAGAGGCTCTGACATTTCCTCAAAAGAATTGATAGGTTCTATTGCGGATATAATTCCAAACAAGGTATCCCTAGAGTCTTATGATTGGAATGTCATGATTCAGATAATGGGTGGCATTGTAGGTGTTTCAATATTAAAAGAAGATGACATCATAAGCACATTGAAGCTCAAACGAGATTCAATGGAATAGTGTTGCAGATCTTTCTGCCATCAAGTCTTCCAGAGGAGTTTTAGAAAGAACACAGTTTAGTTCTTTCTGTGTTATTCCAAATTCTTTTTTGATCAATTTGGAATTATCTTTTGAAAATACACTGGCCTCCAAAAGATCGTCAAGTTCATTGAATAATTTTTCAAGTAATGGCTTTTTACCAAGTATTACCAGTATAGAGTCAGAGTTTGGTTTCACGCCTACTTTTGATATGGCATCACTAATTTGCCTGGTACATGCAAATCGCATGAGAATATCAGTCTCTATCTTATTTGAAAGTAAAACATCTGCCTTTTTTGCTGATAAAGAAATTGCAACTATCTTTTTTGCATGCCCCACGTTCAGAACATACTGA
>JAKEIJ010000044.1 GCA_022545805.1 Nitrosotalea sp.
AAGTATGTTGTTACGTGATATTGTAAAAGATCAACCAAGTCTTGTACTATAAGTGGAGGTGTTCCAGCTTCCTTACTTTCTTTGAGTCTTTGATTTACTCTAATGATATCAACTAATTTGTGAGTTAGATCATCTTCAGATCTGATTCCAGTCTCTAGAATGATGGAAGGTCGTACTGTAACTGGAGGAACTGGCAAGACTTGCAGGATAAACCACTCCGGTCTTGCGGTGGTAGGATCATATCCTAACAACTTGAGATCTTCATCAATCATGTGTGAAAATCTTTCACGGATTGTAATTGGCAATAATCTGTTTTCACCAAGCTCAGTTCTTTCGATGAAAATTGTTGGTTTTGTAAATATCAACTCATATTGTGATTTGCCACAATGAGGACATGTTTTTTCTTTCTTGGCTCTTTCAATTATTTCAGTAGGAATGTGTTTGATTGAAATGACAGTGTATGCTGCTTCCTTTTTCATAATTTGGTGATATTCTTCTAGTTCTTCTTGTGGAATTTTTAGTCTGGCGCATGATCTACACGTAGTCAACAAAAGTTTGTAGATGTTGTCTATGAATGCAATATGTAAGACAGGCTCTGCAAGTTCGATGTGGCCAAAGTGACCAGGACATCTTGCAGCAGTGTTTCCACATGTAAGACATTTTTGACCTGGTTCAAGGGTACCAAGTCTTCCATCCATCAATCCACCCTGAACTGACATTCCATCTTCATCATAAGTTTCAGGGGCAGTGATTTCAGCAACGGAGTATTTTCTAATTTCTGTCGGAGACCATACAGAGAACTTTATTCCATCGATTACTTTTATTGTTTCAAGTGCCATTATACTCTCTCCTTTATCAAGAGTCTTGGTGCCACATCAAGGCTCATCATTTCTTGTAGAAGCAGTTTAAACGCATATGCAACAGAGATTGATGTAACTTTTGCCTTGTCACCACAGACTCTGCATACAAATCTTCTCTGTTTGATATCATAATAAGAAACCAACCCACATCTTTCGCAGATGTAAATATCCGCCTTGTCAGATTCATCAAGCAATCTATCTTTTAACATCATTGATGCACCGTATGCAATAAGACAGTCTCTTTCCATTTCACCAAATCTTAAACCTCCACCTCTTGCACGTCCTTCAGTTGGCTGTTTGGTCAACATCTGTACTTGACCTCTTGCTCTTGCATGAATCTTATCTGCAACCATGTGGTGAAGTTTTTGATAATATACAACTCCTATGAACACATCTACTGCAAATGGTTTTCCTGTTCTCCCATCATACATTACTTCTTTTCCAGAATACTTGAATCCATTTTGTTCCAGAACACCTTTGACATCTTCAAGTTTTTCTCCAACAAAAGCAGATCCGTCCATTTTGCTTCCACGTAATGCAGCAGCTTTTCCGGTTACAGATTCCAAGAACATTCCAACTGTCATTCTAGACGGGAAAGCATGAGGATTAATCAAGACATCTGGAACAACGCCATCTGCAGTATATGGAAGGTCTTCTTGGTTAACAAGTAATCCAACAACACCCTTTTGTCCGTGTCGTGATGCAAATTTATCACCGATTTCTGGAATTCGTAAATCTCTAACTCTAATCTTGTACATTCTTCCACCATCATGAGATTGAGTCATGACAACAGTGTCAACAACTCCATTTTCAGACGGTCTGACACCGATTGAAGTATCTCTTCTGTACGGTCCTTTTACTTCAAATTCTCGATACTCTTCCATAAATCGTGGCGGACTTGTTTTTCCAATCAGTATATCACCACCCTGTGCTGTAGATTCAGTTGCAATAACTCCATCTTCTTCTAATAATCTGTATGCCTTGTCTCCTCTAAATCCACGAATATTTCCTTCTGCAGTTGGAATTTCAAAGTTATCCCTCATGCCTCCAGGATATTGTTTTGCTTCAGCTTCATAGATTCTGTAGAAGAATGTTCTTCCAAGACCTCTGTCAATTGAGGACTTGCTCAATACAATAGCGTCTTCAATGTTATATCCGTCAAACGGTAATACTGCAACAACACAATTTTGACCAGCAGGTCTGTCCTCTAACCCTAGAAGACCCATTGCTTTTGTATTAACAATTGGAGTTTGTGGATACAACATCAAGTGTTGTCTGACATAGGTACTTGCATTCATCAGAGGTGTTGAAAATCCAAGACTTTGTTTTGCCATTGCAGATTCGTATGTATTTCTAGGAGACTGGTTATGTTCAGGATATGGAATTATTGATGCACCAGCACCCAAGATTGCGGATGGGAATACTTCCATGTGAGTGTGTTTTTTGATGTCAGTCTCATCAATTGCAATGTAAGAGTTTTCTTCCTCGTTAGCATCTACTAGCTCAATTATTCCCATATGCAACAAATCTGTCCATGAAAGGAATTTTTTGCTTACCTTGTCGATTAATTCCTGAGTTAGGAGAATTTTATTATCTTTTATTACAATAAGAGGACGCAAAACTCTCCCAGCATTACAATTAACATAAAGTCGTTTAGTGGAGCCTTCAAAGCTAGATTGATACAAGAATATTCCAACGTGTGGATGAATCTTGAAGTTTCTTCTAAGATCTCTTAGAGAGTCAACAAGTCGTTGTCCATCCTTAAAGTATCCAATCAATCGACCATCGACAAAAACTCTAGTACCTTCTTTTTTCAGTTCATCTTTTGCATCAGAGACATAAGTTACTCCTAAGTCATAGAGTTTCTCGATTATATCCTCAGATGGAACATTAACGGAAATTATTGCAGATAAAGCTAAATTCTTTACTAATCCACAATTTGATCCCTCAGGAGTCTCACTTGGGCATATTCTACCAAAATGAGTAGCATGAAGATCTCTTGCTTCAAAGTTTGGCTGGCTTCGGCTCAATGGTGATTGAATTCTTCTTAGATGGCTTATGGTTGAAAGATAATTAGTTCTATCAAGAAGTTGAGTTACACCAACTCTACCTCTTCCCCAATTTCCAGTTGCAATAGCATTATTCATTTTATCAGTAACAATTCCAGGTCTAACAGCAGCTGCTACTGCGTTGATACCTCTTTTTTGACCTGATCTTTCTAGTTGGTATTTCATGTCCCGGACAAGATTTCTAAATGCGGTTCTGAAAAGATCAGCAAGCATTTGACCTGCAAATTTTATTACTTTATTTCCATAGTGATCTTTATCATCGGTTGCAATCCAGCCCAATTTTAGCTCGATTAATTTGCAAGTAGCTTCTCCTAGAAATAGTGCTTTTTCTTTTCTATTATCAGGATGTTTTCCAAGATGTGGAAGAAGTCCCCAATCAAGCAATGTTTCAGCTCTTTTTATCTGGAATTCTTCAAGCATACCAGGTGCAATTCTTTTACTAATGTAGACTATGGCATCTTTTGCAGTGGGCACATCACCTGATTTTTCAAACGAGCCTTCAAGTTCATCTTGAATGTCATCCACTAGTGATACAGAAGCAGCTATTTCCCTATCAGATTCAAGACCTAATGCGCGCATTAAAGTAACTACTGGAATATCAACAGGAGAACCTGGAATCTTTGCAACGATAAGACCATCATTTTTCATTATTAATTCTAATTTTGCACGATAACCAACAATAGAAGAGTAAACCTTTGCCTTGAAAACAGTGTTACCGCCAACAGTTTCTCTATCCACAATAATTTTGTTATAAGAAAGATCTTCTAATCCTACTATGACTCGCTCAGAACCATTGATGATAAAATAACCGCCAGGATCACTTGGATCCTCACCATGCTCTACTAATTTTTGCTCAGAAAGATTATGTAATATGCAAGCATTAGAGCGGACCATGACCGGCATGTCTCCGATGTGAATATACCTAGATTCGAGAATTTTTCCGTCTTCGACAACACTTGCTTCAAGCATTATAGGAGATGCATATGTGACATTTCTTAGTCGTGCCTCCATTGGGGCAATATGAGTAATAGAACCGTCAAGTTCCATCATACGTGGCTGTTGAAGTTTTACTTTGCCAAGTTGAATCTTGTATGGATATTCTGCACTTTCAATTTCAATCTGTCCTACTTCATCAATAATACTTTGAAGTCCCCTTTCAAGGAATTCATCATATGAGTTTAGATGTTGTCTTGCAATTCCTTCTCTTTTTAGTATATCTTGAATGATAGGCCAGCGTTTGTTTGAAATGTTTGCCATTATTCTTCCACCACGTACCTATAGTACAGACTCTCACCAGCAGTAGGACTCTTTCTTGTAATTTTTATCATATCACCAGGCTTTACCCCCAGACCTCTGATAGCTGGATCGCTCACATAGATCAATGGCATTTCAGTTGGCTTGGTGTGATATTTTTCAAGAACTTTCTCTGCTTCGTCTTTATTCATTATCTCATGTTTTGGAACATAGATATGATCTGGAATGAGTATTTTCTCTTTTTTACTTATCATGTTTAAAATCTCCTTTGAACATTAGCTGTAAACGTATGACTAATCCACAAACTAAGATGCATCCACCGAGAGGTTAATATATATCTAATTGGAAGCGTACCAAAATTAGCATCTTTTGTCAATAATTTTTTCCGCAACTTTAAATAGCAAAAAAAATCACTTTCAACCAAGATGAGTACTCGCTTTAAAGGATTTGCGTTACTTGCAATTCTAGTCTGCTCCATAGGGATAGTACCTGTTTTTGCTTCCCCAGCTCTCTTGAATGATACAAGTGCAAATCCTACAAGTGTTACATCTGGAAATACCGGTGAAATCACCGTAACAACTGACAAGGCATCATACAATGATGGAGACAAGGTTACAATATCAGGTAGTACACAAGACTACATTTCTGGTACACCGATCACGGTCAGGATCATTAGCCCAATAGGAAATCTTGTCAAGGTTGATCAGGTAGATCTAGGATCTGACAGAACCTTTTCAACATCCATAACTGCTACAGGTGTTCTCTGGCAAGAAGCTGGAGCATACACCGTAAAAGTACAATTCGGTAGTGCAGCCAGAACAGCTCAAACAACCTTCCAATTCTCTGGATCAAGTGGTAACGGTCAAGGAGGAAACACCATAAAAGTTGATGGTACAGACCTTTCTGTAAAATACAGTATAACCAATGGTAAAGTCCTTGGCATAAAGGCTGATATCCAGTCAAAATCACTTATTGTGTCAATACAGACTACTGGAGATGGAGTATTAACAATAACACTCCCAAGAGCACTGATTAATGCAACACTACCATCAACTGGTCAAGATGACAAATACTATGTACTAGTAGACGGTCAGGAAGCTGATTTCCAAGAGACTAGCACTACAACAACCGATAGAACTCTATCAATTCCATTTACAGACGGAACTGAAGAAATAGAGATAATCGGTACACAGATAGTTCCAGAGTTTGGCCCAATCGCAGCTCTAGTACTTGCAATTGCAATAATATCAATAATTGCAGTGTCAGCAAAGACTGGACTAAGATTTATGCCA
>JAKEIJ010000045.1 GCA_022545805.1 Nitrosotalea sp.
CTGGTTTCCTAGAAACACAAGCATTCCAGAACACCAACATTGCAACTGCGGTTGCAGCAATATGGTGGATGTTCCTTAGTTGGGCACATACCGGAAAGACTAGTGCCATCGGTGCAGTCAACGGAGCCGTTGCTGGACTTGTAGCAATTACGCCAGCTTCTGGTTTCATTGGAACGTGGGCATCAATAATAGTAGGATTTGCATGTGCAACAATATGCTTCTACTGTGTACTGATCAAGAATAGGGCAAGAATAGATGATGCTCTAGATACTTGGGGTGTACACGGAATGGGTGGTGTTGTAGGTGCATTGCTTACAGGTGCATTCAGTGAAGTCAGAATCAATCCATATGGACACAATGGTCTCTTCTTTGGAAACCCAATGCAGTTTGTAATTAACAGCATGGGAGCAGGATTTGGTGCAGCTTGGTCATTTGGCCTAACTTACATCATTTGGAGAATCCAAGATGCAATTTGGCCAGGTGGTGTTAGAGTCACACCAAAAGAAGAAGAAATAGGATTGGACATATCTCAAGTAGGCGAAAGAGCATACTCTGGATTTGCAGAGTAAAAACATTCCCATCTTTTTCATTTTTATATTTTGTACCACCCAACTGTTGGTTGGTAATTGGTTTTTTTTAAAATTGAGAAACGGTAAATAATATGTGGATTTACCAGATTTTGTAAATGGCTGACAGATGGCTAGTTTTTGTTGCATTGGAATTTGTAAGTGCAATCATAGGATTTGCTTTTTGGGCATTTGTTGATCACCATTTCATATTCTTGTTAGTAGGAGGGTTCTTCTTCACACTTGGTACATTTGGAGCTACCCGTTGGGGATTTGATAGGTGGAGAGGAAAGAACAAGCCAAGAAAACGTGAAAAACGACAATGACTTTTTTGATATCAAAATTTTTTGTCTCTTGTTAATGGTATCTTTATATCAATCACAATTTGCACACTACCTGTAGATATTTTTGTCATCCCAAAAACCAAGGTTTAGCAAGAAAAAACGTCTTGCAGTATTTGCTGTAATTACAATAATTGGAGTATCTTTTGCATATTATAATTCGCAAGTCAATTCTGGATATCATAATGCAAAGATGTGGAACTTTGATTCGTATCAAAACGGAACAGTTCCTAAGGAGTTTGCTGGATTGTCAACAGACCAACAATCTTCTTGGATAATAAAATCCGATTCCAGTGCAGTCTCAAAACCAAATGTATTGGAAAAAATATCAACCAATGGCACTGATGACTATCATCTACAAATAATTCCTGATTCCCCATCCATTGATACTGAAAATGTTACAATGAAGTTCAAGATTGTATCAGGGGAAAGTGCGAAGTCTGCAGGCATGATTCTAAGGTTCATTGACCAAAAGCATTACTTTGTCTTGATGGCAGACTCTGCACAAAACAGGCTCTCATTATGTAAGAATACACCAGAGTTTTTGATATGCAATTATGACAAGCCAGTAACCATAGCGCCTGGAGAATGGCATACGATGGAGGCACTTGTTTCATCACAAGGAATAGCTGGGTATCTTGATGGCCAACTCATCATAAGGGCAAACGACCACAACTATCTATCTGGAGCCGATGGAATGTGGACCAAGAAAGACACTGTTGCATTCTTTGATGATTTTAAAATTGAATATTAGTTTTACATGAATCTGTAGTTACGAAAACTCCTTCGAAACAACTGACATGAAGGGAATTAAGATTGAAGGAGGTAAAAAATGGATTACGTAATCTTACTTTTCTCTACAAAAGTAACTTTACCCGATGATTTTTGATAATGGGTAGATCTGACATAGACTTGAAAGTATAGAAAATAGAAATCTTTTTTACTTGAAAACCGAGCTTGCAAACAAACTCCAGTTATGACTTTATGACACAAAACAACAATGACGAAAAATTTCTCAAGATTCAACTCATACTTGCAGTAATACCAACAATTGTAACTCAACTAATTGCATTCTATAGGATACGAAAGCTAATTTATGGAATAATTATTGAAGTCATAATATTTTTTATAGACTTGGTAATTCAAATGAGTATCTCGTGGCCATTTGGAATGATAATCGTGCTTCCAATATCTATTCTAGTTCCACTTTACTATATACGAAAATGGACTTTGGAATTTAACAAAGCCAGACATCAGTTCTGAATTTTAGAAAATAGTTTCTACTAGATTACACTTAAAATGAAAAGAGAGGGGGTGATTGTTTTAAATCACTTGCCAAGGTCTTGTTGCGAATGTAACCGCATATCCTACTCCAATGACTATCGATTGATAGATGACGTTTGCATATGGAATTGGTTTTACGATTGGATCGCCTGTTACCACGACTGTTTGTCCTGGACCTAGACCTGGACCGATGCTTGCTACGTTAAGCTGCGTGTGCATGTGATATACTGCTGGTTCAAGTGCCTTTATGGTCAACTTGTATGGGATCACAGAGTTTGCTGGTATTGTAATTACGTTACCAGGTGGATCTCTTGCGACAATCTCCCATCTGTTACCAGCGTTGGATGAGTCACCGTAAACTGTGTACCAGCCTCGCAAGTCTCTGTTTACAAGACTTACAAATTTACCAGATACTGTTAGAGTGTCTCCTGTGTGAACAGATTGTTTTGACCAAGTCTCACCATCTATTCTGACGAAACGACTCTGTAACTGTGCCTGGACACCATGTGCCTCAGCATGTTGGAACATTTGTGCTAATGATGGTCCAACTGCTCCAAGTGCTACTATCACACCTATTGCAGCCACAATAAACTTCTTATCGACCATATCGCTTAACTAAACCAACTGAGAAACTACAACGATATATATTTTGCCCCATCAGATTCCGCCTAATGATTGACATTATGATATACATCCATGTTAATCATGGATTCTACCCCTTTTAGCATCATATTATTATGTAATTGTATATTGGTTTTACTTAATACCCATATAATTTTAGGCTATATATTGTAAAAATTATAATTTATTTTATAGAAATCATAACTCATCTTTTAAATAACTGTGAATCATTCCACACTTCATGGCACAAATGCCGACATTAATTCCAAAAGAAGTCGAAATCCAGAGACTGAAAAAGATCTGGCTTATCGTCATCGCATTGGGATCAATCGCTGCATCAGTAGAGGTCGATAACTTCGTAGACGGATCTTTACACCAGACATCAATCAGAGATAGTGCCTTCACACCAGCACACTGGTGGTTATACAGCCACTTCATTGCTCTTCCATTAGGATGGGGAATGGTAGCTGTCTATGACAGAAAGGTACCAATTCTGAGAGGTCCAAACAACTCAATGAACACCGGTCTCAAGATGACCATCCTTGGTTACTTGGCAACCATGTTCACAATAGGTGTCAATGAGATGTGGCACTTCTGGTATGTAGAGGAGATCTTCGCAGTTCCAAACCACTGGATGTTCAACATGGGTGTCGTAGTTGCTTTCATGGGCGCACTTGCCTATGTAGTAAGAGTATATGCACGACTCGTCGAACTTGGAGCAGAAACACCAGGTGAGAACCCATACATTGCAGAAATGTACAAGATGGCCCTCGAAGGCAAATTGTACAGTAGATCAATCCCATAAACGCGCAAAAGCGCTTTTTTCTTATTTTTCTCCGATCAACTTAACGTAGGTTGTATCTCATCTTAGGAAAAGATTTAAAAACATACATCTGTCAATAAATCCAAATGACCTTACCAAAAGGATTCGGTACAGGTGGCGGAGCTTCCAGTTCCGACGTCAGTAAAATGATAGGCAAACGTGTAGAGGACATGGTTGGACTCATCACTGGTGCATTCGTTGCACTCTGGGCAGGAACATGGGGAGGAGTTGCCGTTGCAACTGTTTATTATCCATGGGCATATCCACCGCCAAGCGCACACTTTGCGTTAACTGTACTTACAATCATAGAAGCTATTGGGTACTTGTTTAGTGTCAAAGTAGTGACCGAGGGTACCTCAAAAGCGAAGACATACAATGGTCTTATAGCTGGTGTGATCGCAGCAATTGCTATCGCAACACTTGTGACTGACTGTGTCTTCTTCGGATAGGAAAATTCCTTTTCATCTTTTCTTTTATTATTCTTCGGTAGAGTTATCTCAAAATGAGATAATGTTTATTTTCTGCTGATCTCGGACATCATAAAATTTTATATACATCACTTCCCGCATACAAACCAATGGTCTGGCTAAGACGATGTACTCACTACTTATTCATAGTAGTGGTAGCAGTCAACTCGACCTTGTTGACAATCAACGCAGGAGACTACATCTTCTATACTGACTGGATGTGGACATCTTATGTGATATTTACTCTATCACAATCATTGATGCTCGCAGTCGGTGCAGCATACTACCTTACGTTCACTGGTGTTCCAGGAACAGCAACATACTATGCACTAATAATGACAGTGTATACTTGGATTGCAAAAGGTGCGTGGTTCTCCTTAGGATATCCATACAGCTTCGTCGTTGTGCCAATGTGGATTCCATCGGCAATACTGATGGATTTGGCATATTGGGCAACAAAGAGAAACAAACACTCTTTGATCCTGATAGGCGGTGTACTCTGTGGTATGTCAATGTCGTTGTTCAACATGATCAATCTAATCACAATAGATGATCCTCTTGAGACTGCTTTCAAATACCCAAGAACCACATTGCCTCCATACATGACTCCAATAGAACCCCAAGTAGGAAAGTTCTATGATAGTCCCGTCGCGCTAGGTGCAGGTGCTAGTGCAGTTTTGACAGTAACGATGACTGCATTGGGAACCAAACTTACAACATGGACATACAGATGGATGGCAGCTTGGTCTAAGTGGGATTAAATCCCTTCTCCTTTTACTTTTATTCTTGAACTTACTCTAAGCTATCTTGTCTTTTATTTTTGATTAAAAAAAGTTACACAACGTGTGATCTTTTCTTATCTAATTAAACGAAATATAATTTTCCAATTAGTTGGTATTGAAACAAGAATACCAGTTAATCTCAGTTGCGCCAAAACCATTTGTCAAATGGGCAGGAGGTAAGAGACAGCTCTTACCTGTCATTACAAGTCACATTCCTAGTAAATTCGAGAGATATTTTGAACCGTTCCTAGGGGGAGGTGCAGTCTTCTTTTCACTCGTCTCCAAAGAAAGAAAAAAGTGGCTAATCTCTGACCTTAACTCTGATCTGATATTATCATATGTTACAATTAGAGATAAAGTAAAGGAACTTGTTTTATCACTAGAAAACCATGCTGAAAGTTATTCCAAAAACCAAAGTACATACTATTACAAAGTGCGAGAAGCAAATCCAAAAAATGAAATAGATAAAGTTTCAAGATTGATCTTTCTTAACAAGACATGCTTTAATGGATTATACCGTGTAAATAGCAAAGGAAAATTCAATGTTCCTGTTGGAAGATACGTAAATCCAAACATTGTAAACAAGGAAAATCTTTTTGAAGTAAGCAAAGTATTGCAATCAAAAGACATTTCAATTAAATGCCAGGATTTTGAAGATGCACTAAAAGGTGTAGGGCATGGGGATTTTGTATATCTAGATCCGCCTTATCAGCCAATTAGTACCACTGCTAGCTTTACTAGCTATACTGACAGTGACTTTGATTTTAGCGACCAAGAAAGACTCTATGCAAAATTCAAGGCGCTTGATAAAAAAGGAGTCAAGGTACTATTATCGAACTCAAAATCTAGTGAAATAATAAAACTCTTCAAAGAATTTTCAAATGGAATAATAGAGATAAACGCAAATAGGTTCATCAATTCTGTATCTCAAAAGAGAACTGGACACACTGAATTGCTGATTAAAAACTACTAGTAAAAAAGATAATTATTCAATAAGATAGAGTAAAATCAAAGATGTTTCCAGTCCTTGATTGTCTTGAATTCTGGAAATAAAGAAAAGATCTTACAAATGGCCAAAAATGTGAGTATTGAACTCTTGGAAGAAACAAGGTCACTACATGATATCCTGGAGACCTGTAAAGATGCCTGTAAAATAATTGGAATCTCTGATGAAAATACCTGGTTAGACCTTGAAATTAATGGCTACCTAGTACGATACAAGACAAGAGATGAGCTATACCAAAACCTTCCATCATACAGAAAGACATCTTGGAAGTTTTATGATCTTTATGGAACTCCAGTCACTCTGCCACCTGACATGATGGACTTATTTGGTAGGTCTACAGTGTATCATCCCATTCGGGAATTGGAGGGCCAAAATCTGATAATTGTTGAAAGCAAGTTCCTAGACAAGTTTAACAAATTTATCGCAGAGCATGGAATGGATCAAGTATCTAAAAGTTTGAGAATTCATGAAGCTAGAATTTCAAAAGACGAGATCAAGCAGGTCCTTGATGGTATAAAGAAAAGAATCCAAGAGTTGCTTGACATGATAATCTCTCTCTTGGAAGTAGAGTAAAGATAGAACTACTCTTTGTACTAAAAACCTCGTATTGATGAAAAGTTAATCTGCTAGTTTCACAATATGCTTTTATACAAAACACAAGATCCAAGATTAATTCAAATTCTTTCCTTTTGATTCGTAGTATAGTCTGTCGAGAGAATGTCTGTTTGACGATGAGTATCATTGGAGGAAATTTTAGAGCATGACTAGTTTTGGCCCCATTGGAGGACTGATGATGGGCATTTTCGGCCTCTTGGTTGCTGTTTATGGATTAGATGTGCATGAGCCTTTTTCAAGCCAGGTGTTTTTCCTTGGAGTAGTTTGTGCTGCAAGCGGGGGTATTATTGTATGGTTGAGCAATAGAAAACAAGGCAATTCTACTCTAAACCAAAAGTATGATGTAACCTCACAAAAATTGGAATCAAAAACTGACCCTGTAAAATATCGAAATATCTATGATGGTTCACCTGTTCTACAGAGAACGGTAAACACTGCAGGAATAATATTGGAATGTAATCAAGTATATGTCAAAAATTTTGGCTCTTCAAAAGATGACGTTGTTGGAAAATCACTCTTTGATCATACTGCGGAAAAAAGTATGGATAATATGCGTAAAACCTTTGAAATCTGGAAAAAATCAGGCAGGGTAGAAAACATCGAAATTTGGTTCAAGCGAAAAGATGGAACTGTTTTTCCTGGATTAATAAGTGCAAATAACATCTACGATGACGAGGGCAAATTAATAGGAAGTAACACTGCGATAAGGGACATATCAGAAATCTATCAGGCACATAGTGTTTTGGGAGAACATGAAAAACAAAGAATTCAGCTTGATGAACTAAAAAAGGCAAACTCTGCAAAGGAAGAATTTTACATGATGGTTGCAAAAGAATGTCAAATTCCTATAGAACCTATCAGAAAATATGCCAAAGTTCTAAGTGAAATAACTATTATGACATATCGTACC
>JAKEIJ010000046.1 GCA_022545805.1 Nitrosotalea sp.
AATGTTAGAAATTTCATCTTCTACAAGTTTTATTTTTGAAGGATCATCTAATATTCCAATTAATGTACCACAAACCTCATTTTCAGATCCTATGTCTTTGTAAGGAACATGATATTCAAACTTGTACAAATAATCTAATTTGCATGTGACTCCTAATTCTTCAGGCAGTCTTCTTTCAGCAGATGAAACATAATTCTCTGATTGCCTTGGATGACTTGCTACTGTTCCATCCCAATCTCCAGGCCACAACATTTTGCTCATACTTCGTTGCGTGAGCAATAGATTTCCTTCTGGGCTGAATAAAAATATGGTGAACGCTCTGTGAAGTTTTCCATTTGGAAGATGGCATTTTACTTTTTCATCAGATCCTATTTGATTATCATTACTGTCTACGAGAATGAGGTATTCCATAACTATCCCCTAAATACTGTTCCTTCAAAACTCTTGTCATTTATTGCATTTATTATCCTCTTTGGAACGTTTCCATTCACAAAGAAAACATCTGTCCCAATCTTTGATATGTTAAAAGCCTCCTTTATTTTGCGAGCCATTCCTCCTGTTACATCCATTGATACTTCTGAAGTGATCGGTTTTTCTTCTGTGATCTCACTCAAAAGCCTCCTACTTTTCATGTCTGAATACACTCCATCTACATTAGTAACAAAAATTGCAAGACGTGGGCGTAATATCTTTGAAAGAATTCCCATAATCCTATCCCCTGATAGGATGTAAAACTTATTTTTTCCAAACCACATTACATCTCCATAAGAAATTGGCGTTAATCCTGTCTTTGCAATTTTTGGAATCTCTTTTACTTTCTTGATCAAAGGTTTATCACTTGTCATAAAATCGCTAGGAGGTAAACAATATGGTTTTAGGCCTGATTCTAGGAATGATTCGAGTACAATATTGTTTAGTTCTACCATGGAATTTTTAACATAAGAAACTCCTTTAGCTTCATGTCTTCGAGGTTTTGTATGCATGTCATACTTTACAGACCAATAATGTCCAAATGAACCGCCGCCATGCACTATGACAAGTGGTTCATTCACATTTTTTAGATTTGTAGCAATTTTCCTTATTGAATTTCTATTTGGGGTTAATGGTTTATTCTTGTTGGTAATTATGGAGCCGCCTAGTTTTATCAAGATCATGATTTTTAACAATGCTATGGACGGTTTTAAAAAGTATGTCACTAAAATGGTGATTGTTGACTAGAATCTACCACGTTCTTTCATTTTTAATTAGTACCTATGAATTGTTGATCCATTTCTAGTTCAAATTAGTATATTTTATGAATATCTGAGGCCACTGTAGTCAATCTTTGTTACAAAACAATCGGAGATTTTTCTTAAATTGTTCAACGTATCTTCACTGTTTGAATCGTCAATAAGGGAAATAATGCATCCTCCTCCACCAGCTCCGGTTATCTTTGCACCATAAGCTGTCTTTTTGGCTTCTTGAACCAAGAGATCTATTTTTTCTGTAGATATTCCTATCTGTTTTAACAAATCATGATTTTTTAACATTAGGGAACCTAATTTGTTTAAATCATTATCTTTTAATGATAACATAGCATCATCAACTATGTCTATTTCCAGTTTACATAATTTATTGAAAAGTTCATCATTTTTTTCTTTAAAATTTTTAACTTGTCTTACAACATCTTGCGTATTGTGAACCTGTGCAGAGTTTGATATTATGAAACTTAAATCATTTCTTGATGAGATGTTTTCAAATCCATTTTTGAGATCATATGATACTAGTCCACCAAATGTGGATACCGATGAATCTGCTCCTGAGTTTTGTTCAAATATGGTACGTTCTGCCTGTACTGCTATCTTGACAACCTCGTTCTTTGATAGTTTACAAAACAATCCATTGACAGAAGCTGTAGCTGCTACACACGCAGCAGATGATGATCCAAGTCCTACTCCTGGAGGTATCTCTGATTCCAAAACTAACTCAATTCCATTTTTTATAGAATTTTCTTTTACTGCTTTTTGTGCTATGTAGAAGAACGGTTTCATAAATTTTTGTTGCACTTTTTCTAAATTGTTTGATGAATCTATGCTTATTTCTGATTCTCCTAAAGAAGATCGTACTCTAATCACTTTTTCATCAATAAATTGTGATGTTGCAGTAATTCGCTTATCTATAGAACACAGCACAGCTTTCATACCATATACTACAAAATGTTCTCCAAAAAGAATGATTTTTCCAGGCGCTGATGCTATAGATTTCATGAAAATACTATCGATGCATATCCTACTACTGAACTCTTGTCTCCGACTATGTCTCCACTAGTAGCATATTTGATCAAGGTACCCTTGGTTGCTCCCAGTTCCTTACAAGCTATCATTGTAGATGCAATCGCTCCGTAACCACATGCACTAATCTGTTTTTCTTGCAATATGTTATAAAATTTGTCTACATCTAATTTTACTATTGTATCAATCAAAGATTTATCTTGTTTATGCGCAAAATCGTTCGGTTCATAATGAGTAAAATCTGAAGAACCAATTATGATGGTATTTTTAATTTTTGAAACCCTTGCTATGGATTTACCGACTTCAATTGCAGTGTGGTAGCTCTGATCAATTAAAATCAAAGGCAAAATCTTGAATTCATGAGCAAATATTTCTTGAAGCATTGGAATTTGTACTTCTAAACAATGATCCCTTGTATGAGAAAAAGAATCAAATTCTATCAATTTCGAAATCTTGTTAATCTCAATTGCAGATTCTGTATCTACCTCTATGTCCCCAATAGGTGTTCTCCATATTCCATTCTTCATTACAGCAACATCTCGTCCTATTCCCCAGTGATTTGGTCCTATGATTACTACAAGTTCGGGTTTCTGTGATGATATTATGTAGTATGAATCTGCGGCTATTGGACCAGAATACTCATATCCGGCATGTGGGCATATGGCACCAATAATTTTTTCATTATGTAGCGAGGGTGGTAATGACCCTGGACCATATTTGTGTAAAAAACAATTCTTTATGCTTGATTTTAGTTCTTGATTTGTTTTTGGATAGAACATCCCAGCAACAGCTGGTGTCCTTACCTGCATTGTGTTATTGCCTCTGTGTTCTCATTCTCTGGGTAGGCATTCTTTCTGTTTCTTCTTCTAACTCTTCTTCTGTTATTTTGGTTTCAAAATCATCTATTTGGTATTTCATGGAATCTGCATTTTTTAATTTACCTTTCTGCATTAGTATTTCTCTTGCTAAAAGCCAATAGGTTGCAGCAAGAGATTTTCTTCCTCTATTGTTTGCTGGAATTACCAAATCCACTTTGGAAGTAACATTATCTGTATTGGAAATTCCTATTACTGGAATTCCTGCATTAGTAGCTTCCACAACTGCTTGTTCATCTACTTGTGGATCTGATATGAAAACTAATTCTGGTTCTCTATAATATGGTAATGAGGGATTTGTTAGAGTTCCCGGCATGAATCTTCCAAGCATGGGAGTTGCACCTGTGACCTCACAGAATTTCTCAACTGGAGTGCTGGCATATTCTCTGCCTGAACAAACTAGAATTTTTGTTATGTCTGCTCTGTTGATGAATTTAGCAGCTGTCTGAATTCTGGATAGTGTTTTTTTACTATCTATGATGTAAAGTCCCTCATTTGTTGCCTTGGTGACAAATGGAGTCATGAATTTTGTTTTTACTTGAGTACCTACCCTTATTCCGGTGGAAAGTACATATTTCTCCATATGTTCAACGTCGTCTTGCTTACTCATCGTGTGTTTCTAAATCTCGGCCATTCCACGTATTAAATCATACTC
>JAKEIJ010000047.1 GCA_022545805.1 Nitrosotalea sp.
GTCAACTTAATATTTAACGATACGGAATTTCTGGCATGAAGTTGCTACTAGGCGCAATGTTTGGATTCTTCATACTGTTGCTTCCAAGTCTTACGTTGCCTGCATCACAGGGAGCCGAATGGGACCAGAAGCTAGTGCCTGAAGAAAATGTTGCACTGGAAAAAAGTATTGTTTCCATGCATATTCCAAGTGATAGCAAATTACCATTTGGTAGTGTTTGGGGAACAGTACAAAATGCTGCACCAGGTTATCCTGTTGTAATCCAAATTTACAAAGGTGACAAGCCAGTATACGTTGCACAAACTCCTGTAAAAAGCGACGGTTCCTATGAACAATATTTCAGGGTGTCATCTGTTGACAATGGAAAAATGATTCACATCTTTGAGGGAGATTATACGGTAAACATCTTCAAAGCTGTTGTGAAAAGTACACCTGGAACCACTTCCACCTAAATTTTTCATTTTTGTAATAACAAATTAACGCGGGCTCGGAGGGCTTCGATCCCTCGACCTGTAACTTAGGAGGCTACCGCGCTATCCATGTTTCGCGTCAATATATGACTCTGCGCCACGAGCCCAAAAAAAAGCATACTTGGTATGCATTTAAGCGTAATCAAGGTTTGAGATGATCATCTGGTGAATCTCTTGCCAGTTGGGATCACTGTTGTTATTCCACTTTTCATAAAACACGACATCTTTGAGACCAAGACGCGGCAGCCAACCAGCACTTTCTAGATCTGGCTTGTCTGCAAAATTTGATACATGTCCAAGACAAAGATATGCAACTGGAACAACATGATCTGGAATCTCTAGAATTTTTTTGAGATCATCATTTGAAAGTATGCTGACCCAACCAACACCAATCCCCTCTGCTCTTGCTGCAAGCCAGAGGTTTTGTATTGCACAACAGACACTATAGATTCCAGTCTCTGGAATGCTTGATCTTCCTATGACAAAGGGACCAAACTTTGTAGGATCATATGTAATGCAGATGTTTACAGCACAATCCATGATTCCCTGCAATCGTAGTGACAGGTACTTTGATCTTTTTGGATCCTCGACAAGTGCAGAAGAACGAATTCGCTCTTTATCAAATGAGTCCTTGACTTGTTTTCTTGTGTCTATATTTTTAACTAGAATGAAATTCCATGGCTGAGAAAATCCCACAGATGGCGCATGATGTGCTGCGTTTAAGATACGTGTAAGAACTTGCTCGTCAATTGGCTCTGGTGTAAAATGCGATCTAACATCACGTCTAGAAAATACTGCCTTGTAAAACCCATCCTTTTCCTCTGGTGAAAAATCACCAATCATGTTCTAGTCACTTGGTGCATTGCATATTATTCTTGTTTTCTTGTACTTACATCTTGGCGTTATTGTTATCATATGTTGGCCTGAACCTATTTTCTTAAACGTTAATAACGTCTAGAGTAAGGTCGAATTCTATTGGGCCGGTAGTCTAGTCTGGTTAGGATACCTCCCTGACACGGAGGTGGTCGAGAGTTCAAATCTCTCCCGGCCCATTTTATTACCCTGTACGGGAATCGTTTAAACAGAAAAAATTGCCCACCAACCATACCACACTGCAAAGTACCAATCTTGTGGGCAGAACGATATTACAAAATTTCTATTTAAGCACCAATCTCTTCTAATGAGAAAGTTTCAGAAATGACTTTTACTTGTACCATTGAAAATCAAATTAGCTTTTAAGAAAATTCACCAGTGCAGAGTTTACCTCATCAGCATGTGTCCAAGTTATGCAATGTGGTCCTCCACTAATCACTACTAGCTTGGCCCCTTTTACAGAATTAGCAATCTTCTCTCCAGATGCAGAAAGTGGTACTATGCGGTCTGCGTCTCCATGAATGACAAGAATTGGCACATCAATTCGGGATAGATCTTTTCTAAAATCTTCATGCCAAGTGGGAACACAATCGTAGCTAGCTTTGGCAGATGAAGTTGCTGCTAGATTCCAACATGCTTGAACTGTCTCCTCGCTTACTCTTTTGCCCATCAATGTATCCGTATTGAAAAAGTTTTTGAAAAACTCGGTAAAGAATGCATAACGATCAGTGGAAATTGCTTTTTGGATTCCATCAAAGACATCTTGGCCAACTCCTTCTGGATTGTCCTGTGTTTTAAGCAAGAAAGGCGGAACCGCGCCAATGAAGACTGCTTTTTTGATACCTTTGGATCCATGTTTTCCAAAATATCGAGCAATTTCACCTCCTCCCATGGAAAAACCAACTAGAGTAAAGTCATGTAATTTTAGATGGCTTACAAGCTTGTGAAGATCATCTGCGAAAGTATCATAGTTGTATCCTGCTGTGGGTTTACTTGAATTTCCAAAACCTCTTCGATCATATGTAATTACACGAAATCCTGCATCAAGCAAGACTGAGACTTGCTTTTCCCATGAAGCTCCATTAAGTGGATATCCATGTATCAGTACAACAGGTTTTCCTGTTCCATGGTCTTCATAGTAGAGATCAATTGAATCTGAATTTTCCTTACCTACGCTTACAAATGGCATTACTCTAAGCCTTCCAAATAACTGTAGGACGTTTTACCTAATAAATGAGATACCAGATCAAGTTGCAAGTCTCTTTCCAGCCATTTCTTTTTATTCAATGCTTGAGAATCAGAATTCGTGATAAAATTTACCATAAAAGAATCAGAATTTCTAAATGAAAATGAGGGATGCAGAATAGCTACCAGTGCAGGCGACGTACCACATATTGCACCTGTTACGTATCATTTTGAAGATGGCATTTTTTACTTTGCAACAGACTATGACACCAAAAAGTATGCGAATCTAAAAAAGAACAACAAAATTGCAATCTCTGTTGATATCTACTCACCTAGCCAGCACAAAGCTGTTGTGGTACAAGGCACCACCAGCTTTATCGAAAAGGGGCCGCAATTCAAACACCTCTATGATATATTTTTCAAAAAGTTTGCCTGGGTTAGAGAGAACCCCTGGAAAGAAGAGGAAGCACCGTTCGTAAAAATTACTCCGAAAACTAAAATCAGTTGGGGCTTGGGTTAACCAGAATTCAGATCAAAGTCTTTGATGACTGCAGTCAGAAATGATTCTATGGTTATCTGACCCTTTACTTCGTATTTTACTGGTTGGCCTGTTGTGATATCAGAGTATTCTTTTGCAATCGCTTCACTTTTTACAAGATCAAATGTTGTAGGTAGGGTGAGATTGCTGTTTGCAAAAAGTGCAGGCCTTCCAGCTTCTGGAATATCTTCTGTTGTAAAGTGTCCCTCTCCAAGGTTTTGTCCATTTGCGTATAGTTGATAATTAATTGTGGATATGGTAAGTACAATTGAATTTGGATTTTGAATATTAAATCTCACATCAAGATGTGCACGCTTGTCAATCTTGTTCTCGTCTAGTACCTTGATGCTGTCAATGTCTACTGTTACTTTGTTAAGATCACTCTGGAAAGAATTTGCATATAGGTAAAAGAACAACATCATTGCACCAAGGCCTGCGAAACATGCTATTATGACCAGTCTGCCCGTGCTTATCAAATCTAAAAGCTACGGGGTTTGTTCAATTAAAAAACCTTCTTGAGAATAGATATTATTCGTTGACCCGGCAAATACTGTGATGTTACTTGCTAATGCACTGATCATGTGGGCACATCTCATTGCAGCATCGATCTGGGTTGGCGGTTCCATATTCATTGGTATAGTTCTTGCTCCACTTCTCAAGACATTTTCAAGTTCTGTAGAGGAAAGGCTGTCAATAATGATTAGAGTGGGACGCAGGTTCAATGTAATTGGAGTACCGTCTCTTATCGTATTAATCCTGACTGGAATCTACAACTCTGTTGGTATCATTGAAAAACCATCGATGATATTTGGTACCAATTATGGAATAGTTCTTTTTGTAAAGATAATTCTTGTAATTGTTTTGATAAACATATTTGCAATACATGTCAGACTGATTAGAACAGAGGTGGAAAAAAAGATAGAATCGCAAAGTCTTTCAGGAGAGCATTTACAAAAACTACGCTCAAAGATTATCATGCTTGGCAGATTGACAGTGATAGTTTCTGTTGTTATATTGCTGATGGCAGCACTGCTTCATTCAGGTGTCTGAGACTCCAGAGATTCTTAACTCAAAGCCGTCGTCTAACTTTCCTATACCGTATCTGCAGCCAGTCATCTTTGAAGCAACAAAAAGATTTGTCTCCAGGTGTTTTGTTATTTGTTTTACTCGAAATACTGAAGTTTCTTTGATAAGAGATAATGGAACCACTAGCATGTCAGAAAGATTGAGATCTACACCAAGGTTTGATTCGATGAATCTTTTGGCAACAGATTCCCCAAGTCCGTTCAAACTTTTTTGGTAGATACCATCAGAACCTGTAACAGAACCTGAATCATGTGACAATATCAACATTGAGCAACCCTTGTCCAGTGCATTCTCTTCTTGGATTGTGATATTGCAATCAAATCCATTCTTTGCAAGAATGTTTCTTGCAGTATCTGTCTCTTTTTCTATTACCTCTCTTGGAATTTGAGAATAAGTACATGAGAGTCTTGCAACTTTGGTATCTCTCTTGAGAAGAGAGATTGGTCTTGGATTTTTGCTAGGCTGTATTTGGGTCTCAACAAGCCCGCCGCCTTTAGGATAATATCCACGTCTTTTGGTCTCTGAGATAAAATCAATTCCAATTCTTGAGAGTGCCTCTGAAAAAACATGTCTTGTGTAATCCCATGTAGGACTCCAAGGAACATCTGTTCCACCAATTATTGATAACTTCAAGCTGTTTTTCATAAGCGAAACAGCAGGAATCAATACTTGTAAAATAAGTGAAATGCTACCTGCAGTACCAATGTCTTCTTGAAGATCCAAGTCTAGTCCTTCCGAGGGAAAAAACTTTAGCGAAGTTGAATTTACGTGAAGACCTTCTACTCTAGCTTGACAGATCTTTGACAAGATCTTTACTCCGAGCAAATGTTGTGGTCTAAGACCTGGAGCCTTTCTATTTTTTCTAATGTTTTCAATTTCAACTGGCTTGCCCATGATTGCAGATAACGTAACTGCACTTCGAATTATCTGTCCACCGCCCTCTCCCCATCCACCATCTATTTTTATTGGTTCCATGATTACCTCATTTAATTTTGGAATCTAATTAATGATGGTTTTTTAAACAAGCTAAACAAGATCTCAATAATGGATGGACTTCTAATTGGCAGATTCCAACCGTTTCACAAGGGACTTCTGGAAGCAGTAAAGATTGGATTGTCAAAAGTTGACAAACTATGGATTGGAATTGGAAGCTCAAACAAAAACAACGAAAAAAGAAATCCATTCACTGCAGATGAGAGAAAAGAAATGATTCTTTCATCACTTGATCCAAAGACTTTGGAACGTGTCAAGATATTTTTTGTACCAGATACAGGCGATCATGAAAAGTGGACTTATCATGTTGATTCCATCGTACCTCCATATGATGTCGTCTTTTCAAATGATGAATTTACTTTAACACTATACAAAAAAAGAGGAAAAAACGTCTTTGAGCTTCCTCTATTGAGGAGAGATACAATATCTGGAACAAATATTCGAGAGATGATAATAGCTGACAAAGACTGGCAAGATTTGGTTCCAGAAGGTACTAAACAAGTTCTCTTAAAAATAGATGCAAAAAATAGACTTTCTAAAATTCTTTAGATGTTTGTTAATGAAGACTAACTAGCCCACATCGTGTATTTCTCCACCGAGATAGTTTCCATTTTCATCATATGCATAAAATACAGTAGCCACACTTGGATCAGATGCATCTTTTGAAGCATTTCTAGTCATTTCTTTTGCTTTCTTTATTGCCTCGTCACGGTTGTCAAAATCAGCAACTACCCAATGACCTTCACCTGGGATCTCAAACTTGTCTATGCCAATGATACGAAATTTGCCTTTTGATGGTTTGAGTTCAGGAAAATCTCTAAACACAAGATCATTGCATAGCCTACAGTTTTAAGAGTAATCACGTGGAATTTGACGATCCAAGCTAATCTCAAAACAAAATCATCTCGTTCTTAACCCAAAAACAAGGCAAACCTCTGCAGAACTTTAATTATAAATAATGGTTCCCTTGCTTGCAATTTGAAGAAATTTGGAATATCTAGTCATGTTGCCTGGACCAACAAATGTTCCAGAGCGAGTAACAAGAGCAATGTTTACTCACATGATAAATCACAGAAGTAAAGACTTTGTAAAATTATACGTAGATACAATAGAAAAAAGCCAGAAAATTTTCGATACAACAAGCGATGTTGTTGCCCTTTCTGCATCAGGAACTGGTGCAGTCGAAGCTTCAGTTGTCAACATGGTAAAAAAAGGCGACAAGGTAATCATTCCAGTCAACGGAGAATTTAGCAGCAGATTGTCTACCATGCTCGAGTGGGCAGGAGCAAATGTAGTACGCCTCACAACACCATTTGGCCAGAACGCAACTTTTGATCAAGTAAAAGAGGCATTTGACAACAACAAAGATGTCAAGGCATTCTATGTTGTATGGAACGAAACATCAACTGGTACCATGGTAAAGTATCTTGATAAAATTAAAGACCTTACAGCAAGGAACGACTCATTCTATGTTGTAGATGGTGTATCAATACTTGGAGGAGAAGAGTTCCATATGGACAAGTGGGGAGTAGACGTCTGTGTAACAGGCGCACAAAAAGCACTTGCAGCCCCACCAGGGATTTCACCAATCGCAGTCAGCCAAAAAGCAAAAAAACACATGATTGCAAATCCACCGCCGACATTTTACTTTAACATGGCAAGATACTTCAAGTATTATGATGATTCCAAAGAAACTCCATTTACTCCAGCAATACCATTGCTATACGCATACAGAGAAGCACTTGATATTATTTTAGAAGAAGGAATTGACAATAGAATCAGAAGACACCGAGTCTGCTCTGATGCATTGTACAGTGGATTAAGTACAATGGGATTATCACCATTTGCAAAAGAGGATGCACGCTCTACAGTTGTAATTGCACTAAATTATCTGCAAGGATTAGATGACAAGATATTCCGA
>JAKEIJ010000048.1 GCA_022545805.1 Nitrosotalea sp.
CTTTGGCTTGTTGTGTGGCTTGGAATTAAATATATCAAGAAATGGTGAATCTCTAAATGTAATCCACATTGATTTTATCAAAAATATCCATGCTGCAGAAACGCTTAGCATAATTGCTGTAACGCTGTAGTTTATGGTATCTACTAGAAAATACATCTTGACTATCTCTGGGCTTTTTGCTTTATGCTATCGAGGGCTTGCTCTGAGCCGCTCTGGATGTGTTTTTTTATCATTCCAGTAAACATTCCCATTATACCTGCTAGTTTCATATCCCAAAGAACATCTAGTCTTGTTTTATTTCCAATCTGGGTAAGTGTGAGGGTTTTTGTTCCCTCAATTACTCCTTTTGTAAACTGGATCTGAATCTTTTCTTTTGGATGCAGTGTTACAGTCTGCATGCATTTTGAATCCTTGAAAGCTATTGTAACCTCACGTGTTACGGTGTTTCCGTCCTTTGAGATGTTTCGTACTTCTTTTGTTCCCTTCCAGAATTTGGGCTCTGAATCAAGATCAGATACTATGGACCATATTTTGTCCAATGGTGCGTCAATTTCAACATAGGCTTGAATCTGAACCATGAAAAAGATCTTCATTACTTCATATTTATGTTGTAACACAAAAGAATAGTTCAAAGCTACATCAGTCGAGACTTGTGAATGTTATAATTTTAGTTCAATGTTCACGTGGTATACATAAGTGATTTCGAAATCAATTTTAATCCTCATGGTGTGGAAATTGGTGTGACTTTGATAACATACGATGATTTTGCCAAGCTAGACATGAGAGTGGCAAAAGTGATCTCAGTTGAAGAAATTCCTGGAAAATCAAAAATTATCAAGGGCACAATTGATCTAGGGGATGAAAAACGTGATGTCATCATTGGAGGTGCACAATATTACAAACCGGAAGAACTGGTTGGCAGAACTGTAATAGCACTTGTAAATCTAGAACCTAGAAAAATTGCAGGAATAGAGTCTGGAGCCATGCTTTTAGCAGCTGATTCTGATGACAAGCCATTCTGGCTTACTGTCACCGAAGATGTCCCACTTGGTACTGGAATCAAGTAGTGGCTATCTTATTAGATCTTCAAGTCTCTGGTCACTGTACTGTGATGAGATATTATTTTTCCAGGATTTAGAATATTTTCTGGGTCAAACTGTTTTTTGATATTTTTGAAAACTGAATACGTCTTTGTATCATATTGTATCTTTACAAATTCTTATCTGGCAAGACCATCTCCGTGTTCTCCTGTTATGCTTCCTCCTATTCCTATCACTCCTGAAAAGAATTCATGTGCTATATTCTTGATTAGGCGTAGATCCTTTTGTTTGAGAATTGGTCTGATGTGTAGGTTGCCGTTTCCAACATGACCATATATTATCATCCTGAGACCATATTTTTTGGAAATCATATCAAGTAACTTCAGTAATAGCGGCAATCTTCTTACTGGAACCACTGCATCCTCAATGAGAGTAGGCATTGTTTCATTTTTTGTTATGCTCCTTAAGCTGTATGCCAAGGCAGAATTTCTAAAATTCCATAATTTTTTGATTTTTTCTGTATCTGACTCTGTTTTAATGATTCTACCTGATGTTATTTTGTGAATTTGTTTTCTGTTTGATTGTATGTTGGTGTCAAACTCTACAAATAGAAGACAACCTGATTTTGGCACACTTATTTTGATGTGTTTTATTATATTGCTATCAACAATCTCAACAGCAGATGGTCTTGATTTTATTATGTCTGGAACATCTATTACTGCTTCTGATAGCGTCTTGTAATGTATTATGCATAACAACACATTCTTTGGCAATTCATACGTCCTAATTTTTGCAGAAGTTATTATGCCAAGTGTGCCTTCTGAACCTGCAATTAATTTGTAAAGATCTTTCTTTGAAGATATAACATCAATCCTGTAACCGCATGAATTTTTTGATACCTTTGGAAAATGCATGTCATTTTTTGAATGCATTTTTGTAATTGTTGCATTGAATTTGTTTTTTCCTGGAAACTCTATAACAACACCAGCAGAGTTTACCATCCTAACCTGAACCAGATTGTCTATCATACTGCCATACTTTAAAGAATGAATACCGCCTGCATTGGTCCCAATCATTCCGCCTATTGTACAGAATGGACCGATTGATGGATCTGTACCTATGAACCTGCCTTGTTTTTTCAATATTTTATCTAGTCTGCCTTTGGAGACTCCACTCTCTACTTTGACATGGTTTGCACCAAGTTTTATTTTTCCAAGAAGTCTCATGTCCAAGATAATTCCTTTACCAAGTGCACTTCCAACAAGTCCTGTGCCTCCGCCTCTTGGAGTTACTGGTATGCGATATCTTCTTGCAAATTTTATAATTTTTATAACATCTGACTCGTTACGAGGAAATGTAACAACCTGTGGTTTTATGAGATATGAACTTGCATCAACTGAATAACAATCACGTACATGACTATCCCATGACACTTGACATCCTACTATCTTTGATAGTCTGTGTCCAACATCGCTTGGTTTCATTGATTGTACCTATGTTCAGAATGCTTTAAAAAATGATTTAATCATTCATGCAAATCATACACTGTAGTTTCACATATTTTGGATATTTTCTATGCTTGAACACTATTTTTCACTTGAATATACCGGAACTATATTGATAGGTTTTTTATTCTTCGGTGCCGTAATTATGTCGTCATCCGACCGACAAATGTGAAGACTCGCTTGACTCAGGGCATCAGGTAAGGACTTGATCTTCTGACCAATGCGGTGTTTTGCATTTCTGTACGGAACATGTGACAACACATGGGAATCTTCAGAAATGGAGAAACAATGGCAAAGAGGGAAAGTAATAGATGCGTTGGCATGTTATTGCTGGGAAAAATGCCATGTCCATCCAAGGCCGGATGACTGTTTTTAATTATTATCTTTATATCACAAAACTTGGAACGAAAAACTCTGAAAGATTTAATTTAGTAAAACGGGGTCTTTTTACTATTGGATTTTTTGGGCACTAATCTGGACAAACTTTTCAGCGCAAGTGATAACTCAAATCCTTTGATGTGGTTGATTTGGATACTACCAATCTTCATCTTTATGTTGTATGGGCAGAGAATTCAGCTTCATGTCACCTCATCTGAAATAAACAAAGGACTTGAGAAGATCAAGTTGTATCGCGATGATACCAGAAAAGAGTTAATCGCGTATGTGAAAAATACCATAAAACCGTCGACTGATCCCACTGCCATGCTTGATAGATACTTTGAGTACTTTACCATCATGCCAGTTGACATGGATCCAAATGGTATTGTACCAAAAATAAAACACATAATGAGAACAAGGGAAGACTCGACCCGTGATCAGGTAAAAAGTCTGTCTCCAAACATAAGTCATGAACAAGCAAGTCAAGTTATCAATATTCTTGAAGCCGTAACAACATTGCACATGTTGTACAAGATGGTACGACACTTTTTCCTTACCGCAAAGAAACAAAACAACTTTCCACTAATATTACCATTGCAAATGATGATGCCGTTCATACTTGAAGAAGCCGAAGCGCTCAAGGTTGCAGTGTCCGCATTCAAACAGGGACAACCAATAGGCGATGGAATAGGCCCAATGATTGTTGGAAAAATGATGCTTGATACAGAAAAAAAATCTGTTGCACTTGAAACTGTTATGAGTCAAAAAGAGTTTGAGGGAAGAAAACTATGTCTTTTGAAGGCAGAAGGTCCTGCTGCTACAGTTGGAAGGCCCGCAGATGCACTAGAGAAAATATTTGCCGAAAACAAGCCTGATATCATAATAATGGTTGATGCTGCACTCAAACTAGAAGGAGAAGATACTGGTTCTATAGCTCAAGGATTTGGTGCAGCAATTGGAGGAATTGGTACTGAAAGATTCCAGATAGAAGAAGTGGCTACAAAATATAACATTCCAATTTATGCTATAGTGATAAAACAATCAATCAAAGAGGCGATTACGCTGATGAAAAAAGAGATTGCAGATTCATCTGATATCGTATCTTCACAGGTTTATGATATTGTAAAAGGCAACACCAAGACAGGCCAGTGTGCTTTGGTAATTGGTGTTGGAAACACACTAGGAGTATCACAATGAGGCTTTTCAAGAAAAAAGAAGAGATACTAGACCCATATACTGTGGAAAGATGCAATAGCTGCAACAAGATAACAAAACGCAAATTCAAAGAAGGAGATTATGTCTTTAAAATGACAGACAAATGCATATCATGCGGAAATGGTCATCGCATGGTAGACAAAATTTTCGGCGAAGTCGTCAAGTAACTGAACTGTTGCCACTGTCAAGTTTTCTTGAATTTACGGCATAATCGTCAAATTCAATTCGACACTCTTTTAAGTAATGGTGTGGTACCGTACATGCCAAACATGAAGACACTTGGTGCTGTACTCATTGTATTGGGATTGCTTGTATCATTACTGGGATATGGGCTGTATGAGCATGCCATGTGTAACTGTGTTTCTGCTGTTGGAACCAGTCCAATTGGATGTCATTGCGGGGGTGTCCTGCAACAAAGCACGGGTCATACATTGATCTACATAGGACTTGCAATTGCAGGCAGTGGAATGATTGTGTTTGCAAAATGGTGGAGAAAGAAGATTATCTTTAACTGAGAATTTGGTTTAGGACATCAAATCGTAGTCACAAGAACGCTATTTTCTTGCGGGATAAATGTGTGCTCTGCCTGTGCGACTCTTTGCTCGTTTGCCTCTACAAGTATTGGGTATGACCTGACAACTTTGTACTTGATCAATCTTTCAAGTAATTCCCTTGCAGTTTTTTCATCATATTCTGGAATGAACCATCGCAATGCAAATGGTAACATGTTGAATTTTTGCCATATGAAATCAATCATCTTGTTGGCATCGTCGTCCTTTGTTCTTTTTCTTGTAACAAGTGAGAAAATGTTTCTTACCTTTCCTTCTCGCACAAAACCAGAACCATCTGATGTGGTAACAAACGGTTCACATGCGTATGCTTCTGTAGATTGGAATGAAAATGATCCGATTGACCATATGTTTGGAACAGATTTTCCAGCATGAATCGTATATTGTTCAAGAGAGTGACCACTAAGATTTGCAATGGGTATTCCACCCATCTGTTTTGTTGTATTTTCTATCGTCTTTCCAACATCACTTGACTTCGCACCTACTTTTATTATTGACATGGCTTCTCTAAGTGCGGCCTCTGCTGCTTGGACTAGAAAATCGTATTTTGGATCATAGCATACAGTAACAGCAGTGTCTGCAATGTGGCCGTTTATCTGGACACCTAAATCGATTTTTAAAAGATCAGTATCCTTTACTGTTATCTTGTCATTTGGCTCTGCTGTGTAATGTGCGGCAATCTCGTTTAAGCTTACATTGACCGGAAATGCACACTTGGCGCCTTTGCTCATAATTTCTTTTTCAATGGAATTGCATATCTCTTCAAGGGTAAAGCCGA
>JAKEIJ010000049.1 GCA_022545805.1 Nitrosotalea sp.
TCTATCTTGTACCCTGTTATTACAGCGCCATTACTGCTTGATGGTGCATCCCAGGTTAGATTGATCTGAGATGATGAGTTCGCTATAGTTATCAATCTAGTAGGCGGTTGAGGTATACCTGTTTCAGTTCCAGTGGAGTAGAATGCCGTAAGAATAGTACTAGCTGAGGGTGTGATACTTTTTGCAGGATTAGTAGAACCGTCATACCAGTGATCAAATACTTCATTTTTGAAGCTATTTGCGTATATGATATAATGCTGACCTGATGTTGCAGAAAATGTGACAGGAGTATCGCCTGAACTTATGTCGCGTCCGCGTGAATCTTGAAGCTCAATGAACATTCCAGGGATTTGATTTCCTATCATGTCTTTGGCATCTACCGTCAAATGTACCGTACTTCCAGGATTTGCGTTTTCTCGCTTCTCGTTAGGTCCTTGCGGATCGAACCAAAATGACATAGATACACCATTTATCGAAGTATTGATAGTACCATTACCAAAAGCTGTAACTCCTGCTACGGAACTTGAGGCACTAACTGGAATCGTAATATTTGGAAGAGGAAGCACTAGTGGATTACCGACGGAGGTAGAGTCACTAGTTGTTGTAATGTTGGTACCAACCGTAGAATTAACAATGGAATCTGTTGTATTGCTGATGGTGGTGTTGATATTAGTAGAAATCGTATTACTAATTGTTGAAGCAGTACTGCCTGCTGTGCCAGTGACTGAAGATATTGTATTGTCTACAATACCCGTGGGAGATGAAATGGTGTCTGATAGAGTTTGTGCATTTACAAAATTGGTTACTGACATAATGACATAGAGTATAGCTATGCCGATTAGAAGATGCCTACTGTACTTCATATCCATTACTACATTCCATCTTTTTTTGGTATCTTATCTGATTATGTGCTAATCTTACTAGGATTTTATTATGAACTAAAAACCTGTGTTGACAACTCCGGTTTTTTATTCTGGAATAATTTATAGAGCACGGTTATAGAACAATTTTGGCAAATTGTTATAATATGAATTTCCAATTATTTATCATGACAGATATTGATATACTGCTAAAAGATCTAAATGATTTTGTAAAAAATGTGATTAATATAAAACCCCAGAGAAATCCTTATTCTAACAACATATCTCTTCCAATATCTTTGATAAACCTATCAGTAAACCTAACAACACATTCACTTGAGGAATCCATCTCAAATGAAGTACAAGAAAAGAAATTGTATAGAAACCATGAACGAAATGATCCGGTAGTAGATGTCATTGAAAATAAAGATCAAATACGTATTATTGTCATGCTTCCAGGCATAAAAAACGAGGATGTTTGGTTTGACATAAAACAGGGCATCCTGACAGTTGAGATAATAAAATATGGACAGATTCTCAAAAAAGAAATCCAGTGCAACACAAAACCTGGACAAGTTTTCATAAAATCATCCACTGTGAACAATTCTGTACTGGAATTGGTATTTGACAAGGCATAAAGCGTCATATTCTATAATGTAATACCGTATCCGCATCATAGAAGATTCTGGCGCAGTACTTTAAAGAATCTAGATTGATTCTAAATTATGGCGCTAGTAAAAACAAACAATTCAGAAAGAACTGAAATTCTTTTTGGTCAACCAGCTGTTCTGGAAAAATGGAAGCAATGTGCCTTTAACACTAAAAATGAGATCAACATTTATGCAGATTCTAGTGGCTCACTTGAAACACTTGGATTTAAGAACTATCTTGAGATATTGAGGTCGCTTAAAGAAAAAGGTGTTCGAATAAGGTATATCACAGAAATATCAAAATCAAATCTACAGTTCTGTAAAATGCTCATGAATATTATTCCAGAATTTCATCATCTTGATGGCATCAAGGGAGCCTTTGGTGTTACTGATGATGAGTTCTTGGCAACTGCAACTCTTCAGGAAGTAAAGCCAATATCACATGCAATTTACAGCAGCGCAAAACAGCTAGTCGAAGTCCAGCGTCATATCTTTGAGACGTTATGGGACAGGTCAGTTCTTGCTGAACGAAAATTAAAAGAGATTGAAGAAGGAACCGAGCCGGAATTTTTTGAGGTCATCAACGATCCGCAAAGATCCACTGAAATCATCACAAATCTTGCTGGCATGATACACAATGAGGCATTGGTTTTATTGCCATTGAGTAAGTCCATGGTACGTCTATACAAGTTAGATATCTTGAAGCATCTTGCAAATTCGTCTAAAAGATCAAAAATTCGAATAATCTGTCCGATTGACAGTGAAAATGAGGGAATTGTCCAGTATTTACGATCACAATCTAATATTAGCATCCTAAATGGTCCTGAAGGCTCTATAGGATTGTTGATAATTGACAACACCAAATTTTTCATATCAGAGGTTCATGAAGAGACAGGAAAGGAATTTTCAAAGACTCTGGGTTATGGTCTGTACTCTAACAGTGTTTCAGTAATCCAATCAATACGACTGTTTTTCGAACTGCTTTGGAAATCAGATGAACTGAACGAAAAATTAAAAGATCATGAAAGACTCCAAGCTGAATTCATAAACATTGCAAGCCATGAAATCAAGACTCCCATCCAAGCATTGCTTACTTATTCGGAATTGTTACAATCTGAATCTGAAAAAAACGAATCCTATGTTGATGCTATTCAGAGAAATGCTCTAAGACTTAAGCTATTGTCAAATAACTTGCTAGATTTGACAAAGATTCAAAATAAAACCCTTGTAATTAACAAGGATAAATTTGATATATCTGAAGTCATTTCACTTATGGTTGAAGATTTTAGAAATCAAATAAAGAGCAATCGCGCATATGCGTCTATAGAGTTGTTATTTACGAGACATGACCCAATATTTGTTGAGGCAGACAAGGACAAGATTGCACAAATAATTTCAAACTTGATTCATAATGCGCTAAAGTTTACCGAAAAGGGTACCATTCTTGTTTCACTAAAAAAAGGACAAGGTGAAGTGACCATATCCGTAAAAGATACTGGTACGGGAATTGAACCACACATAATTACAAATCTTTTCACAAAATTTGCCACAAAACACCATAGTGGTACAGGTGTTGGATTGTACATATCAAAAAGTATCGTTGAAGCACATGAGGGTAGAATATGGGGTAGGAACAACTCTCATGGCAAGGGTGCAACGTTTGCATTTACACTACCATCCAAAAGCTAGTGATTTGTTCTAATTTTTGTTCAAATGAAAGCGAATGTCATGTGTTATAAAAAGCCTTAAAAATGGCACATGTGAGAGTGAAGAAAGGCTATGACATTAGCCTTGGAATAAACCCCTAAACTGCCCAAGAAAGGTGCTGATAATGTCTACCTAATGGAAATTAAATAGGTAGACAAATGAACACAAAAAATAAAAAACAAAAATTGGGCTGGTACAAAAATCTAGTCTATTCAATAATACTTGTGATTATCATCACAACAGGTTACATAGTTCCGGTCAGTGCCGTAGATTTTGATGCACAGCTTAGCACTACATCTGGTGCAGCAAAACCATCATTCCAGTTCATCAGGACCTATACGATTGATTACCCTAATGGTCAAGATATGAAAAATCTGTTGGATGGTAAGAATGTCTCCATGACATTTCATGTTGACCAATCTGACCCGATAAAAAACTCTCTGATAAGAAACCTCAATTCAGAGATAGTTGGAAGCCTCAAGAGTGCTGCAAATGTTTTAGATGTTGATATAACATATTATGCGACATTGTATACGATAGGTACTGAAGCTCACATTGATTACAAGATAACACTTGTTCCAACCATATCAAATTATGTTCTAAGAAAAGCAACTAGTGACAGTGCTGCAATTGTTGATACTCAATGGCGAGGACTGACCGTGCAAGATCCGATGCTTGTAACTATTCAAAATTATGGACAGTTTGACCTTAACTCTCCTGCTGATTTTCTAAAAAAACAATTTCCTGACTTTTACGGTAAATTGCAAGGAACTAATGCTGAAAATTTGTTTGAGATACCATTACTATCATCAAATGACCTCATGGATGATCCAATATCTAAATGGCAACACCTGTTTGATCCAGCATATACTCTTGTAGACACAAATGCTCTTGGTTATAGAGGACAGAAGATAGTCATCTCTACATATTCTACAGGTGAGAGCAACATAAGTGAAGGATTGATGCGTCCAACTGTTAAAAATTCTGATATGAAACTAGATATGGATTATCCAGTAACCTACACTGAGAGGTCAAGCTCTGCCAGCATAGAAATTGACGGTTATGTGGCCGTGGCAGAGATTAACGGCATTGAATATTTTGGTTCCAGTCCTCAGCCACCTCAGGGCAGTGGAATAAATTCAACGGGAAATTACTCTGCCCAAGTTATCTATTCGATGGCAGCATTTGCAGTTGTAATAGCCGCAGGCATATTCTGGTGGAGTAGCAGGGTATCAAAAAATGCACTAAAGAGGGGAAAAGACACCAGTCCACCTCCAACATTCCAGTATGAAGAAAGAAAACACTGGGCAGATAGATTCGATGATTAAAAATGATTTACCATGTATGATATCTACGGACAAGGACCAGAAAAGATGATCATACCTGTGAAAGGAATTGAAGTGATTCTGTTGGCAATAGGTGGACTTGCTGGCGTTTTTCTACGATATGGTATGACAAAATCACAACTAGTACTTGGTGCACTATCTATCAATGTCTTGATTGTAAACGTCGTTGGAAGTTTCATCCTAGGTGCATTTGCAATACTTTCACAACAATGGAGTCTTGACCAAAAATATGCAATGCTAGTTGCAATAGGATTTTGCGGAGGACTGACTACCATGTCTTCTTTTGCGTTAGAATCAGCTAATCTAATAGACGCCAAGCAGTATTCTCTAGTGGCGATTAATGTGATTGCAAATGTTGGACTATCACTTGGTGCGATATTTGGAGGAAGAGCATTAACAAGTGTGATACTTGGAGAGTTGCGATGAAATTAACAAAGTCGTGGTCTCTTGTAATTAGAATAAAAAAGAATGACACCGTAAATGGAAAACGTGTGCATTCCACAATACTTGATATTTTGAAAAAAGGATCAATATCAGGTGCAACCATGTGGACAGGTATGGGAGGATATGGAAAACGAGGTGAATCTACTACTCATGTAGAGGGAATATCGATAAACATGCCTCTTGTTATCGAAGTCATTGACGAACTTGAAAAACTTGAAAAAGTATTACCTGAGATAAAAAAACTGGTTGATGATAATGGCTTGATTACTATGCACGAAGTTGGAATTGTTTAGGGATTACATCTTGATTGCAAAAATGATACGTGACATGTGGAATGAAAACTAATGCCAGTATACTATTGTCTTGACTGTAAAAAAGTCATATTCAGCAAGGGACGAGATTATGGACCCATCTGCCCTGCGTGCAAACAAAAAAGAAAAGAATCTAAATGATGTTTACTTACTGTTTGTTTTCTACCACTAGCAATGTGTTCTGGTCTTTCCATGTTATATTGTCCAGATCATCGTAATGGTTCAGTATGTTTTGTACAAACTTGTGCAA
>JAKEIJ010000050.1 GCA_022545805.1 Nitrosotalea sp.
ATACAGAAAAAAAATACGTGACCTTATTTTGCATCTTGAATCAGACGACCTAAAGCTAGACGATGTTGACAGGAATCTTGGAGTCATAGTAAAACGAGGCAAGGATGCAATAGTATCAACCATCAAAAAAGAGACTCTAACCAACCTGACAAGTGCTACCAAGTATGACCAAGCAGTTGCGCTAAATCTTGAGGTAAGCCAGATGTTAAAAAAAATAGGAGACGTATTGGGATTGAATTCAAGAATAATCCACATCTTTGCAAAAAAATATGCAGACAACCTCAAAGATGAGATTGCCAAGGTGGCAAAAAGCAGAAACCAATTACAATCTTCAATTAATATCGTAGAAAACTTGCGTGCAAACAGCAAAAAAATTATGGAACTTGGTCAAGAGATTTCAGAGTACAGAAATACAATAGCACAAAAAAATGAAAGAATATCACAAATAGACTCAGAGATTCAGACTCTGAAAGAGACCATCACATCTCTAGAGAGACAGATTCATGATTTAAAATCAAGCAGCGGACATGCCAAATTTTTGGAAATAAAACACAGAGTTGATTCCATGTCATCTGAAAAGTCATATGTAAAACATATCATAGACTTGCAGTTCTCAAAGATCTCAAGACCACTTGGGAGGTATAGCTATATCTCATCGTTTGAAAAGCCAGTAAGAAAGATGATGGATGAGCTTGTTGCAAATCCATACGATGTCATATCACAGCAAAACAAGACAGGAATAATACAGATACTTGAAGCCGTGGAAAAGTCCGTAGTCTCCGGTTCCATATCAGTCAAAGATACTGGCAAGTCACTCGAGCAGATCCAAGAGACAATATCGCGACTTGATGAGTTCATTGCACTCAAGGAGACATATTCTAGCAAAGTAGCTACACTTGAAAAAGACCTGGCTGTTTTTGACATAAAGTCACTTGAATCAAAAGAGCGTGAACTTGAAAAAACAAGATCAGACATTGCAAATATCGAATCTACCAAAAAGAAACTAGAAGCAGATGTAAAAGATAGCAATCACTCCCTTTCAAAAAGCATATCAAGTCTAGAGTCAGGTCTTGCAAGACTTGCAAATACAAAAATCCTGCTCAAATGATACCGTCACATCTTAATTAGTGACTAGAGAAAAATAATCCAGTGTGATCTTTTCAAAGAAAGAGAAACAAAAAAGGACTGTAACCATAAAAAAAGATGTCAGAGACGGAATCTTGTCATATTGCAAGATGAACCATCCAAATGAATGTATATTGATACTTAGGGGAAAATCAAGAAAGGGCAACGTGTTCGTAGAGGGTTTGGTAATTCCACCGTTTTTCCATGCAGGTCCCACATTTGCAGGATTTCCACACTCTTTTCTTCCACTTGATACAAGCTATATCGGAACAGTCCACTCGCATCCAACAGGTCTTGCCAAGCCCTCAGTAACTGATTTACACAATTTCTTTGGATTTGTATCAATAATCATACAATCACCGTATGAAGACGGTGACATTTTTGCCTATGACCGTGACGGCAACCTACTTGAGACTACAATAAGTCCTGAACAATCATGACAAAAATTTATAAGCTTTTTCATGTAACCATTAGCGTTGATAAATTATAAAACTTATCTCATATTCCTTTTTGGCTCTTTGGCGTTTAGCATAGGTATTCAGTTACTTGCATCATATCTTAACTGGCCACCATTTTCAGGAGTAGCAATAGCACTTGCTGTGTTTATCATCTTCCCACTAGTTCTAAGAAACAGGTCACTCAAGCGCATGGGAGGAATGGGCTCGGATTCAGGAGTTGGCGGAGGAGGATTTTTTGGACAGAACCAAGGTGTCAAGTACATCTGTCTTGCATGCAACAACAGGTACAAGGGTGGAATGTGTCCAAGATGCGGCTCTAAGATGAAGCGAGCAGACTTTTAGACAATATCAAGATGACCCTTGAAGAACTCAGAAGTAAAGCGTTATTCCAGAATACGATAGACACTTGGATTATGTTGTGCGAAGAAAAAAAAGCAGACTGGTACTTGCCTGAAGATTACAAAAAATTCATTTCTCATTTATTCCAGAGTGGATTGAAACTGCAAAAGTTCCCATTGTGTATAAAAGAATCTGGCGGAATGTACCAAAGGGGAAGGGACAAGACCCAGTTTGCAGAGACACTTGCCCAGTCAACTGATCCAAATGCGGCAGCATATACAATAAGACTCTCAGATGACACCATCAAGATAATTCGCAAGTTCAATTCCAGTGTTGTAGCAAGTTAGATAGATAAAGAACAGTTAGGACGTGGCTATTTTTGCCCATCCCCATTGAACAAGTTTTGTAATAGTATCAGGTTTGGCACACGCAGGATTGCCATTTTCTGCCTTGATTACTAGTTGAAGACCTTGTTGACATTTTACATTGTTTGCCGTAATTCCAGATTTGAATTGTACCAGCGGAGAAGATATCTGAGTCGATCCTCCGGATGGGTTTGATATGGTAAACAAGAATGACTTTGAGACGGTAGTGGAGTTGTTATCAAATGATAGATTAGAAGTTTTGTTGTATGCAACATACGAGAATGTTATCGTTGCATTTGCAGTTCCTGGAGATGTTGCTCGGTAGGCAAGGTTTGAAAATAGACTTGATCCTGTGATGTTTTTACCGGGTTGTAGTATTATCTGGGTTGGCATCCAGTTGCACACTTTTTTTAATTCAACCTTGGCATGGACATCAAATGATGCAGAAAATGGTCCTCCACAACTGTTTTTCACATTTATAGTACTGGTAGAATTGTTAACCAGAGTTGCATTGATCGCAAATGTATCCCCAACCTTGATTACAAGTGGCTGGACTAGAGTGCTAGCAATTGCTATGTCACCAGCATTTTCTGAAAACGCATGTGGAAAAATCTCTCCAGTTACAATTATGCACATAATTCCTATTATAGAAAGTGTAAGAGTTTTCATGCTTTGATGATACGGAATAAGATCAAGATTTAAAAAAGTAGCGTAAGATTTATCCTATTTCAAAATCAGTAGCACATTGGAAATTAGTTTCAAGTCTTAACACTATACTACATCATAAAAGCAATTAGTTTTTTCTTTTCTTAAGAAACTGGGCTATTGCAACCACAGGAATTTCGTTTGATTGGTCTATTACCATTATCTCCTGATTATGTTGTGTTTTGATAGTGGGTACGAATTCAATCATATCACAATAATACACAGACGCAACATGTGTGACCCCATTAAGGATTTCTCTTGTGATATCATCGGATTCTGGAAAATTTGTAAAACTTATCAGATATCCACCACACCATCCAATGGAAGGAGTGTTTGGAGATATCGTATTTGTCATGAATTTTTCTACCGAAGGTTGCTTTGAGATATGATGTATGATAATCTTTTTCAATGGTTGGTATTCAACCTCAGGAATCATCTCATTAACACACTCTGTTGCCATACCTTAAGATACCATTCATAGTATTTAGGTAATTTTTGATTATTTTGCCAATTTTGTCATTATCAACACATTCTAGCACAACATTAGTAGAAATTTAAGACATCAAGGTTACAAATTAGATGATTACTTTGTAGATTCAGTTTTTGATTTCTTTTGTTGTCGTTCTTGGCTTTCCCTTACAGATTTTTTCAGTTCTTCGTATGATTCCAGATATTCTTTTTTCATCAGATTTTCAGGTTTTGCTTTTTTCATACAATCATTAGAACATACTAACGTTTAGCAATTGCTTTTGAAATTGAAAAACATCTATCTTCTTAATTTAGGATTTACTATTGCATCCATTGCTTGCCCTATAAACACAAACGCAAGCCCTGTCACTGCAATCATCATACCAGGAGGAAGAATCCACCACCACATGCCACGGGCTGCTGCGCTGTAAGAGCTTGCATCATGCAGTATTTGCCCCCATGTTGGAAACGTAGGATCGCCCAGACCAAGAAAACTCAGACCTGCTTCAGTTGTAATTGCGCCAGGGACTGAGATTGCAATGCTCGCAAATGCATATGGAAGAAGTTGTGGTAGTATGTGCTTGAAGATAATTTTGTAATCTTTTTGTCCCATAAGTTTTGAGGCCTCTACATATTGTAGTGTCTTGATTTGTAAAGCCATGCTTCGCGATACCTTGGCAATTCCTACCCAGCCAAAAATGACAAGGAATCCGACCATCAGAAATATGCTGTTCCCTATTGTCACTGCCAAAATTATCAAGAGTGGAAGGGCAGGCATTGCATATATAATATCGTTGAACCTCATCAGCACCTCATCTGTTGCCTGACCCTTGTATCCAGCATATACACCATAGATAAGGCCAAACACCACAGAGCCAATTGATACGGTGATTCCAATAAAGAGTGCAAGAGGCGTACCCCAGAGTAGCCCAACTGAGAGATCCCTCCTCAGCTCGTCCGTTCCCATGATTCCATAGACCTTTCCTCCAAGAATCAGGTTTGATTTGGAAAGAACTGGTTTTTCGGACACATCATACAGGCGCACCTGGAATGTGTATGGACCCTTCAGAATAGTATTTTCATCGAGTCTTGAAAATATTATTTTTTCAGATGATATTCCATCAAG